>JAZQOP010000315.1:0-57011 GCA_045627965.1 Kiritimatiellia bacterium
TGTCCGGTGTTGTTCCTTTTCCTTTCTTTTTTTTATCTTTCCTGGTGTCTTTTCCCCATGTCGACCTCCCACCCCCGCTACTCCCATACGCTCCCCCTGTTCCGCCAATTCCCCCAGATCCTCCGCCGCCGACGCCAGACAAAGATGCAATAACGCCGCCCAAAGCAGTCGGATGATTGGTATCACAAGCCACTTTAATACTGAATGTTATATGTGAAAGTGCCCACTGGACATTTCCGTCTTTACAGACTGCGCAATACTTGCACAACGACGTTTCGATATCCTTGCAGACTTCATAGGGGTCATCTGGGGGATCATCATCTGGCGGGCAATTATCTTTTGCCACTAATTTCCATTTTGGACACCCCCTTTCATCCTCCCCATTAGGCACCCATGATGCGCACTGGGGATTAGGTTCAGGTTTTTCCTCGTCGTGGCACTCTTCAATACGTTCACAGTTATACTTTTCCCTTTCGTCATCCCATTTCAGTTCCTCGCAACATCTGCATTTTCCCGCATCGTCTTGCGGATCAAATGGATTTTTTTCTTCGTTTGTCCCTTTTGACTTGTACTCCTCTCCATCTTCCATGCCACCACCATCTGTGTCAGGATCCATTGGATTTGTTGATGTATAGGAATCCAATGGCGATGGCAATCCGTAATCGCCATCTCCCCCTTCGTATTTGTATTCCTCTCCGTTTGTCATATCGTCATGGTCTGCATCGTCATCGGCATCCGCCTTCCACGGATTAAGGCCCTTGTAATTTTTACCCTTTGGCGGCACCATGTACATTACTTCGAAGCCGTCAGGCATTTTATCCCCATCGATATCTGCCTCTAGCGGATGCGTACCAGCCAAGAATTCTTGCAAATTCGTTAGTCCGTCATCATCAAAGTCTTGGTCAGCATCCGATGGATCCAGAGGATTCAAACCAGGTTTTCCTTCCTCCGCGACCGCATGGTATAAAGCTTCCCACATATTCGGCATGCCGTCGCCATCAAAATCCTGGTTGAGTATCACAGCCGTAAACTTCAAATGCTTGTTCGCTGCGTTAATGTAGCGCAGTCGAATGCCCACCTCACCCTGGTAGATGCCAGGCCCTGGATATTCATGTTGCAGCAGACGATTCAATTCAAAGCGGATATCAAATACCGTTGTTTTCCCCGACAGATCCAGCGTATACGGCTCATCCCCGTCGCCCCAGTCTAAGTAAAGTTCCATTGGCAGGTTTAGCCACTCATTGCCCAAGCCTGTCCAGGAGGGCAATGAAGCCTTGCGATTAGGCAGTACGATCCGTCGCAATGCTGGCTTAAAGGGAAGCGAAAATTGCGGCAGGCAAATTACAGGGGCCTCAAAGTCAAACCCTTCCAACTCGGGGAAATGGAAATTGATCCCTAGCCTCGTAAAATTAAGCTTCAGATTCGCCATATTTGCAAAAATTTGTGGCAGGCTCAGCCCCATGCTGAAATCTAGATTGGGGAACTTTAGACCCGCCAAATCCAGATTAAATTCCCAGTCGGACCAGTCCTCAATGGCCGAAAAATCAAATGAAGGGAAGGTTAGTGGCCACGTACCACTAGGCCAGTTGAACTTCGGGAACGATGGCGGCTCCCATCCTGAAAAGTCTGGCGGAAAACCTGGCCAACTGAATTTCGGGACCCAACCGAAAAGCGAACCCAAGTTGATATTTAGATCTGGGATCAGCGGCTTGGGCCATCCAAATGCACCTTCCGCGCTTCCAAACGGCCATGAGAGTTTTGGCCACTCGAACGGTTTATCGCCGATCAACGGGCATTTCCATGCCGTCCATTTAACTCCAAAAATTGAATCCAATATTGTTCCTTCAAAAGAAAGGAAATTTAATTCAGCCCCATAGTCTGTCCCCCATTCGAAATCGAAGTTCATCGTATCGATATTGGCATTAATCTTTGCAACTGCCTCAAACCAAGCCTTCCCATTCATTATATCTAATAGATTGATTTTTCCAGCAATAGCTTTTGCCTGAAAGGCCAATTTAGCTTCTGTACGGATTTTTGTGCTCCCTGTCACTCCCCCAGATAGTTCCCATTTATTCTTTCCGTCCCTAAAGCCGAGTTTTGGAGCATCAGGCCCGCTAACATGCCATCCGCCATCTATGTACTCGCCATAGCCAGGGTCTCGCCACACACGGACACGAGGCTCCCAGCGAAGTTCGGGATAACTGTCCACTTCCGTCCCGACATTCCATGTCAAATCAACATCTAATTCATTTTCGATGGATGCGGTAAACCAAACGCCAACCACACTACAGTCCGCAATTGGCCAGGAAACATCTTTGCTCCCAAGCCCTATTTCCTTGTGAGCTGTTCCTGTTGCATTGGTGTGAACCTGAATATGCAACCCGAAAATGAAACTACGCTTCCACATTAATTCAAAGTGAATCCCTTGCTTCACCTCACTATAGAAAAGCATGGGGTGAAAGGTCCCTTCGGAAGTGTCAAAGGATACGTCTATAGTCGCATTTTTATCCTTGGATTTCCAGACATTGACCTCAATGCCATCCCCAGCCCTAGACGATGCTCTATGCTGTAAGCCTGGCTCCTCTCCATCTGGAGAAAGGATGTCCCCAGTAGGAACCAGCTGGAATGAAGAAAAGACATCTTTGACGTCCGTCACTTCCACTGTTTCCAATTGCCAGATATCTTCGGACCTTGAGCTCGAAACGACTTTTACAAGTGGAGGCCCCTGGTTAATTTCATTGTCAATGATAAACACTGTTCCTAGGGCAATCGGCTGCGACGGATTATCCAGCAACTGTCGCACAAGCAACTCCTGATTGGAGGCACCAGCGACCAAACTCACATACTCATAGTCCGTATTAGTGGGGCCTAAGATAATGACGTTGTCTCGCATAACCGGTGCGACAGGCTCAATAACCTCCACTCCATTGTTCAAGCGATATACGTTTGTTGTTCCATCTGACAATGTTGCCTTTAGCTCTATATCGTAGACGCCATTTGTCTCATATGTGTAGCGCGCATTCCGGTTTGTGCCGTCAACAACACCGTCTCCATTGAAATCCCATTCCCATTTCTCTACATCGCTTGGAATCCGGGTTTCATCGAGATAGTCGATTTCGACGCGCAGCGGATAGGCTCCGAAATATGGCCAGGCAGCAAAGAAACAGCCTTCTTCAAACTCCAATTCCACTGTTTGTTCTGATCCACTTGCCACAACGACGGGGGCATTCGAAGTTGCCAATCTCCATTTTACATCTTCCGAATCAAAAAGGTACGTTCCCGCAGGCAAACCTTTGAATTCCAGGTGACCATCTTCATCACTCATCGCTCGATCCGGCATCAAGCCATGTTCCATATCATATGCTACGACCCATATCCCCGCAATAGGGGCTTCCGTCAGGGCCATTTTTGCCGTCGCATGCACAATGCCACCATGTGGCATTTCTAATGCCACCTCTGTATCGGATAGCAGCTCCACCTCTGTCGTGGGACTCTTGGCAAAACCTTGGTGGGCTAAAGCCTGTACTTCATATTCGCCCTCTCGCAAATTAGGAAAAGACCAGCGCCCTGCCGCGTCAGTTTCGGTTTTATCCCATCTAGATGCCGATTTTAGTTGTACCGTCACCCCCGCCAACGGCATCCCCTCTCCTGTCACTTGCCCACTCAGGCAATAGTACAGTTCTTCCACATGGACGATACAACCTGACAAGATCGGATTGCTCATGTCTTCAAAACAAACTTCATCTGCCGATTCTAGGCCAACTTCATCCGAATTGAATAAAAACGTACTCCCAACAGGAAGCCCCTCAAAGACAAAACTTCCATCAGGTCCCGTTATCGCCGTCCCAAACTTCTCCCATCGCATCACCCCCGCTGTTGTACTCTGACCACGGGTCCCTCGAATAACCAACTTTTTACCCGCAACCGGAGTCTCTGTCCCTGTCATCAACAAATATCCTTCTATTCTTCCCGACATCATTTCCGGATTACCAATTGGTATATTTTCGTTCTTTAATGCAAAAGCTCTTTCCGCCTGCTCATATGACTGGCGTTTGGCATCATCTTGGGCCGTTTGCATGTTTTGATAGGCAATAGCAGAACGCTCATCCCTTGTTGTTACACGGACATTCACCCCTTGCATCGCTTGGAAGAAGAACGACAGCTGGCCCCTCTCTCCAGCTTTTAGCACGCACTCGGGCTCTGTCGGCGAAAAACCGCGCAAGAGGAGAGTTGACGAGACGAACGGCCCATCTGGTGACAACGACAGTACGGTTCCCCCCTCGTCCCCCGCACTCACGACGAATTCCGGCAGCCACATGTCAGCATCCCCCTCGTTGGCATAAATTACAATACCTTCATATGTCACCCCCGCATGAAATTGCACGGGCATCATTGTCACCGTTCGTAGCACAGCCCCCGTCTCCGGCACACTGACAGAAATGGTTCCTTCCATCCACGCGGTTGTCAAGCCGTCGCTGATTCCAAATCGATATGTCCCAGCCATTGCCTCATGCAGATCAAAAATCGCATGTCGCCGCACAGGTCCTACCCCCCCGAGGACAGCTTCATATCGTTCATTCGTTCCTTCCCGCTGTAAAACACCTGCCACCCCGGTGGCCAAACCAATTCCATCCACTGTTATCGACGTATTTGTCGAAAGTGTTATTTCCTGCCGATCTGTCCCAAAAATCTGCATTCCGGCCCCCATTCCCTGCAACAATAAATTCGCATTTTCGTTCCCTGTATTTTTCAGTACCAAATACGCTTCTGTAGCGCTTGCTGACTTAGGCATCCACAGCCAAATAGCTCCATCTTCGCCCCGAATATTCTCCCAGGAATACGCCTCTGTCGGGATTCCGTGATATGCTCCCGTTGCGGTCCAATTCACGCCCACCCCGCTAACTTTCAAAGCCTGTTCATCTGTCCCCACTCCCGTCACAGCGTACACAAGAGCTTCATCAGCAGGGATTTCCACAGCCAATGAGCTCGCTACATCCCAAACATCAGCCTTTGTTGTTAGGGTTTTGCCGCTTAGATTTTCATTTGGCTCCACTGCATCCAGTTTTTCCAATACACCTCCGTCAGCATTGGCCACAACTTTCACTTCCCATATCCGATCAGCGACAGGAGGCACAACAACCGTTGCCGAACATAGCATCTCTTCACCACCCCCGATTGTACCCGTATGTTCTACCTCGCCCAATGATACAGCTGCCCCATATGTTGGCACCAAACTCAAAGCATCCCGCCATGTTCCAGAAAATGCATCGCTGCCCGCATTCACCAGAGTCCACGTTACCGTCAGAGCATCTCCTGTCTTTGCTTCCGCAGGCTCCATCTGGATATCCCATACAAATATATCCACATCCGCTTCTGTGTACGTGGGCTGCCATTCATGCAAGCCAATGTCTGGGTAGATTCCCAAAGAATCCGCCGTTCCCGTCGGTGTGACATGCGGAGCATTGGTGCGTCCATTTTCGAACGCATCTACTGTTGCCCCAGCGACTGCATCCCCCGCATCAATCAACCCACTATACTTCGCAAGGCGAAAATCATAGTTTTCAGGATCAATAAAACACGGAGCCACTTCCAACTTCCTATTCGCCTCCAACGGACTTGCGGAAACCATAATTCCTCGTTGTGAATAGAAATTGCATCGTTCAAATGTAACCATGCCGTCAAGATAAGTCGCGCCATACGTCCGGTAGTCACTGATGTCACAATTATAGAAGACACCATCCCCGCCACCTTGGTATACGCCCAACTCGCAGCAATCGATTACACAGTGTGTAAATTGGGCATGGGATGCTCCTTTGACACCTGGCTCATCCAGATATACAGCCGCAATCTCTGTGTCGTATATCGCGCTGTTTGTCATCCATAGTTCACCATTATTCCAAATGCCGATACCCGTTGAATGAGCCAGCAAGCTTCGGTCCATGTGTACAACACCTCCGCTACAGACAGTCAATAATCCTTGAGTATCCGTCCCGCCATATAGCAATTCTGCGTGGTGAAAATTCGCGGTCCCCGCTACGCTCACCCCTTCCCATGTTCCCGTTACAGCATCTTCCCCAATGGTCCGATATGTATATGATGCCGTGAATTTCACGGGGGCCGTTGCTGTCCCGTTCACCTCTAGCGTCCCCCCTCCCTGGACATACAAAGACGCACCATCTTCCAGCTTTACAACTGTCCCCGCAGCAATTGTCAAACTCGTTCCATTTCCAACAGTCACAGGCCCCGTTACAACAACAATCGATCCCGCGGGCCAGGTTCCCTCCACAAAATCAGGGTTTCCACCGCCGTTGCCGACACGGATGATTTCATCCGCCATTGCTAAGCAGGCGATAGTGCAGGCGCAGATCCAAATCGTCAGCTGTTTCATCGTTTTCATCGTTGCATTCTCCGATTAGTATCCAATCCTCGTCACTCGGAACGGCACTGTAACCGCCTCCTTCGCCTCGATTTGCGAAGGCGGCGCTCGCATCAGTTCATAGTGGAACTGGGTGCTGTTCTCCGGCATGGCCAAACTCACCTCATCCGCCCGCACCAAACCATGGTTTTCCAAGCGGAATTCACCATAATAGGTTTCGCCGATCTTCATGTCCGGCAGTTCAATCAATGTCGGCGTCACCGTTACCACAGGGAATGGCACGTCTGTCTTGAATGTCATCTCGACGTTGATCATATATTCGTCAGTAAGGGTTGTTTCCGTGACGATAAAATCGACCTCGACGAGATTCAGGTTCAGGTGGACGCTTTGGACCTGCGTGGCGCCCGGCTGGATCCAGATGCGGCCGGTGGACTGCTCGTGGTCCGAGGCCTGGACCGTGTAGCGATAGGAGCCTTCGGGCAGGTCGCGGAAGAAGGCTTCGCCCTGGGCATCCGACGTCAAATTGGTCGTCAGGTAGGAATCTTCGCGCTGCAGACGGATCAATGCGCCCGCCAAGCCTTCCGTAATCGTCCCGCCCAGGCCGATCGTCCCCGTATAAAGGTCAGTGACCTTGAACTGGGCGGCGCCGGTCGATGCCGTGCTGACATGGACGAACACGCGCACCTGGCGATCCGTATGGTTATCCGCCGTGAACGCCAGATGGAACTCGTAGGTTCCCTCCGCGACTTCGACCGATGGCGCGAAGCTGACGAGGACCTGGCGGCGTTCGTCAGGCTCCAGATCGCCCAGCGTCGTCGACGTAAGCATGCCCGCCCATGCCGGTGCGGCCGAGCCATCTGCGGCAGTCAGCGCCACCTGCGTCCCGCGCAGCGTCGTAAAGCCGCTGTTCCAAAATTCCAGCGACGCCTGGACCGAACCACCGACTGTCACGCCGACCTCCGGCGTGGAAGGAGTCCAATTCATGGACGCCTCCGCATTCACGAAGCGGCACGTCACCGGCACCGTTCCCCAACCATCGGCCGGCCCGTTTTCACTGATGACCCGCAAGATGATCGTCCCTGTTTCGGGCGCATTCATGCCCGGCGTCACCGTGAACGGCAGGGAGCCGCTTGCGTTGGCCGCCACGCGGGCCAGGACCATATCGCTACGAACCGAGACGTTTTCCATCAGGGCACCGCCCGGCTGATCTTCGGCAAGGATGGCCAGCGCCGCGTTCGTCAAGGCGAAGTCCGGCCCCACCTTCACGCTTGCCTTTAGTTCGCGCGACTGGCCCCGTCGTTCCGTCAGCGAGAAGAACGCCGGCGAGACGTCAGCCGTTGCCACTTGGAACTGCAACTGTTCGGGACGCGCGGTCACGCTCGGATGAATGGCAGAAACCGAATAGATGCCCCCGGCCCCCGGCAGATATTCCATCGACCAGGCGCCGTGGACATCCGTCATGACGGTCTGCTCGGACTCAAAGCCATTCAGCATGACCACGACCTTTACGGGTACGTTCCCCTGGCCGGCACCGGTGTTGCGGTTAAAGGCCATCCCGCGAATCGTAAAATTCGTCGGTCCGAAGGAGAACTCCGGCGCCACCTCTGTTGCCTCGACGCGATAGATTGTTTCATGCAAGGTCACCTCCTTGCTCGCGGAAAGACCTGCCATGTCGGCTTCGTCCGCCCAGCCCAGGTGATAATGGATCTGCCCGATTTCCACGACCAGCCACACCTTGTCCGGCGAACCGGCGGGCACCGACAGCGGGATGTTCGCCGACTGGAAGGTGTTGCCGGACGGAACGCGGGCGACCGTCCGCCCATCCGAGAGGGTGCTCACGTTGCTCCCCGTGCGTTCCTGGCACCATGCGCGGGCCAGGACCATCCCATCCTCGTTCTCCAGCCGCACCTCAATCTCGCCGGCCGTTCCATTAGCCCCGGCCGTAACGATTTCGACCTCTTCCGCACTCGTGTTCCGCAGACGGAAACGAACCGACGATTCACCGCCGCGCAACAGTTCGGCGTTCAGGACCTCAAGCGATAGCTGGGCCGCGCCGAGGCTGATTTCATCCGAGGATTCGATCTCCATTTCACCGGCCCCCATGGTTCCGGTCAGGCGGTTCGTCAAGACGGTGACGAGCACATTCGTGCCCTCCTCGTGTCCGCCGACCATGACGGACACCTCGGTACTTCCTCCTGCCGGTACGACGAACATGGAGCTTTCCAATGTTTCGCCGTTTGCCGCCACATTCAGCTTCAGGCCGCTCACGTCCTGCGTTCCCGTATTTGTCACGTCATACCACAAGCGATTCATGACGCCGCTGTACCAGGTCTGGTTTGTCCGCAACGTGGCCGACACCGCCGGCAGCCACATCTCACGCGCGACGCTTTCATTCCCGTTCCCCGGATCGATTGCCGTCACGCTGTATGTCCGCTCGCCCTGCGCCGCCGTGTAGCCCACATCCGTGAACGACGTGGTCATGGTGTCCAGCGTGGCCAGCAAGGCCTCCACATCGCCGCTGCCGCCGTAGACGTTGAAGCCACCGATGTTGCCCGGTTCCGAATGCGTCCAGGACAGGACCGGGGCGTTTGTCCCGACCACCTGCGCCTTCAGGCTGCTAACAGGCAGGAGAGCCAGGTTCGTGTAGGCGCAGGGCGACAATCCGCTCACGTTCCCTACCGAGTCGCGAGCCCTGACCTGGTAGTAGACCGGCCCCTGCGGTGGATTCTTGTCCACCGCCGCCGGCAACGTCGCACGCGTCTCGATGGCCACAAGCGACGAGATATCCTCGGCACAGGCCTCGCCGCGATAGATTTCATAATAGAGCGCATCGACGGGCGCCCAGGCCATGTAGAGGCCGCTGCCCGTCAGGATCAGCTCGGGCGCTTCGGGGACATCGGGCGGCGTCGCATCGCTGACCACGCGCACCACGTTCCCGACCGCGCCTGTGGAAACCTGGCCATTTGCCGTCCGCAGGCTTGCCACCGCATAGTAGTTCGTCGCATCGCCAGCCATCTCCTCCCAGCCCGTCGTCGGGGAAACAGCAATCGGCTCCAGTGCGCCAGCGTTCGGACCGCGGAAGACGGCATAGCCGGAGGCCCCGGCGACATCGCGCCAGGCCAGGCTGACCCGTCCCCCTTCGCCGGCTGTCCACTCCAAGCCGCCCGGCGCGTCCAGTCCAGGCAGCTCGCCTTGATAGACCAGGAACTGGCTTTCGCCGCCGATCGTCGTGCCCAAGTTGCCCAGCTCATCACGCCCTTCGTAGGAGAAGCGCAGCAATTCCGACGGTTGTCCCGCCGTCGAGGGCAGGTCGAACGATCCGATCCACGTCCCAGACTGTCCGCCCTGGGCCAGCGCCACAGGCGTCCATTCAGGACTCGTTTCGGTCAACATCCATCGCAGGGTGGGTGTGTCGGAAGGCAGGTCGTCTTCCGCAAATGTCATGGTCACGGTTATGCGTCCGGGGCTGTCCGGATTATTTTCCACCGGTGCCGAAGGCAGGAGGGCCAGCGCAGCGAGACGAGGCCCCGCCGAGTCAAGTTCGATGGCCGTTCCGCCCAGGATGACCGTTCCACGGTTACCCGCAACGTCACGGCCCGAGAAACTGGCCACGGCCGTCCCTGTGGGCGTTGCATCGCCCACCTCGATGATTCCGGAGTATTCGCATTCGTTCGTTGCACTTTGGCGCAATGTCGGCGTAATCGGCGTGTTCCCTGCCACCGTCAGGCTCACAAACGGGATGGCTTGCAGCTTTTCGCTCACCGTCACTGTCACCGTTACCAAGCCGCGGCCGTAGGTCTCGCCGACCTTCGTCCCCGCTGTACGGAAGGACAAGATTGCCGTCGGCGGTGTCCGGTCGCAGGTGGCCGAAGCGATTTCGCTCAAATCGCTTCCCGTGCCGGCGTTATTGACCGCCATGACGCGGTAGTAGTATGTCGTGTCAAGCGGCGTCTCGTCCGTGTAGGTTGTCGCCGTCAGCAGCTTCGAGTTGACACGGGTCGCCGAAAGGTGGCTGTCGAACGGCGTGCGCGAGCGATAGATCCAGTAGCCCTTCGCATCGAGCGCACCCGCCCATGTCAACTTCACGGTGCCGCCTTCCTGCGCGGTCGCCTTCAGAGTCGTCGGAGCTTCCGGCACGCTCGAATCAACGATGACGCGTACCGGGGTGCTAAACACCCCTTGGCCGGCGCGGTTCTGGCCGGCGGCCTTCAGACGGTTCACGCCGTCGCCCAGCGTCACATATCCGGCGAAAGCGCCATCCGAAGCCGGGGCCCACTGCGCCGCCAGCACATCGTTCACATACACATTCACCATGTCCGCGTTCTTCGCCCCCGTTCCCGTCACGCTCAAGCGGGTCTTGCTGAGCATCTTCTCCGTGGCGGGGCTTGTGATGGTCGGCGCACCGGGGAGAGCCAGTTGCACCATCAAGTTCGTCGTCAAGATACTCTCGTTGCCCTTCGTGTCGAGCGCACGGATTTCCAGCTCATACGGGCCATCGGCTTCCGTCGTCGAGACCTTCCAGGATGCCGTCGCGTTCGTCGAGGCGCTACTGCTCCCCAAAAGGCGTCCGTCGATGCGCACCTCGATCCGCGCCACGCCGGCACGATCCGTCGCCGAAACGGCCAAGGTCCCGTCCGCGCGAAGCGCCGTTCCCGACGTCAGAGGAATTCCGTCCCAACGCAGATTCCCAATGGATGGACCTTCCGTATCGGGGCGAGGCACCGCCGCCGAAGCGACCACCGCAGGGTCCATTCCACCGGCGATATTCTCGGCCGCCACGGCGAACCAGTAGGTCTGGCCATTGACCAGGTTGGCCACCTGGTTTGTAAGCGCCTTCGTCCAGACGAGCGCTTCCATTCCCTCGACACTGGCAAATTCCTGGGTCGACACAAAGACGGCATAGCGGCGCACCAGGTTTGTAGGTTCGGCCGCTGTCCATGCCAAATCTACCGTCTGCTCATAGACATCTGCAATATCGGCGACCGGGTTGGCCAGCCATGTCGCGCCCGTGGCCGTCTTGCCCGAGCTCATGTTGCCATCGCGGTCGTAGGCGCGAATCCGGACCGGATATGCCGTCGCTCCGAGGAGATGGTCGCGGCGGACAGCCAATTCGGCATTCGTCGCCGGCACCATTTCACCATCGCCGGCATCGGCGTCAAACTTCACGACATAACCATCCAGGTCGCCGTCTCCGTTCGCCGCCGGCATCCAATGCACCACGAGGTTGCTCGCGCCGCAATCGAACCAGATGTTCGTCGTGTCGGCAGGCGCCACTACGTCCATCGTCGTCGCCGGGACGCTCACGACGCGGCGGCGTTCGTTCCCCGCGGTATCCCGCGCGGCGACCGCGAACCAATAGGTTGTGTTCCGCGACAGGTTGTCTACCGTGTACCTCTTCGTTCCCGAGGACACGCTTGCCCGGAACGTCGCCAGCATGCTGTTCGTGAAGGCCCCGTCCGTCGACATGTAGATCCGATACGACGCGATATCGTTGCCATTCTCGTATTCGTTGTAGTTCGTCCAGGCCAGCTTCACCTGGGTCCCGTTCCCCTGGCCATCCGCCGTGATCGTGACCGCGCCGGGCGCATTGTCTTCATAGTAGATGGCCACAATCGTCTCGCTGCTCCGATTTCCGGCCGCGTCTTGGGCAAACAGGACGATTTCGTTGTCTCCGCCCTCCAAGGAGACGGTGTACGACCAGTTCGTCGCTCCTTGCGATCCGCTTGCCTGCCGACCATTCACCCAGACTGTCGAACCGGCTTCCTTCCAACCGTGCAGCGTCTGGCTCGAAATGGTCGTCGGCGACAGCACGCCTTCCGCCACCGGCACAGCCGGAGGCATCGTATCCACCGTGAAAGTGGTCTGCTGCTCTCGCGAGTTCCCCATCAAGTCCGTCAAGGTGATCTTCACCGTGTAGGCTCCGTCAGGCAACGTTCCAGCGAACACGAACTCGGCGCGGTTCGTGCCGACCGACGGCGTTCCCGGCGCCCCCTCGACAGGTGTGTCGCCGCGACGGACCTCCAGGGCGCAACGTGCGGCATCCACCCCCGTCGTCGCGTCCCGATAGGTCACCACCACGTTGCTCGGGCTGGTGGCCAATGTCGCCCCGTTGCCCGGGGTCACCGAATCCACCGTCGGGGCCACATTGTCCACCCAGAAGCGATATTCGACCTCGTCGCTCTCGTTCCCGGCCTGGTCGCGAGCCTTCAACCGAAGGGTGTTCAGGCCTTGGGACAGGCTGGTCGACCAACTCCACTCGCCGTCCGCTTCAGCCGCGCGGAGGGTGCCGTTCACCCAAATGCTTTCCACCTCGGGACGCATCCCTCCGATCGTAATGGACGTCACGCGCAGGTCGTTCGTCGCGGGGGCCATCGTCCAACCATCCAGCACTGGCGGCACCGGAGCCGTCCAGTCCAGGCGCATCCAGTTCGTATAGGCCTCCAGCATCTCCATGCCGGAAACGCTAACCAGCGTCGGGGCCAATGTCAGCGAATAGTCGCCTTCCGCTGTCGCACCACCATCCAGCCATGCCACCCAGACGCTTCCCGCCAAGCCGGAAGCCGCAACCTGCTCGACATTCGTCACCTCAACGACGCCGGCCGGTCCGACGACCGTCAACGCGTCCGTGCCAAACGTCCCCTCGCGCACCTGGGTCGAGAACTCGAAGCGGATGCATTCCACCGCCGTCGTCACCAAGCCTTCCGGCGACATGCCCAGCACGCGGACAGGGACACGTTCGCCGATCCACACCGTGCCATCCTCGGCAGCCGCTTCGCTCAAGCCGCTTGTCCCGGCCGCGCTGGAGAGGTGTTCGGCGTCGAATTCCGTCATGTCGCTGTAGTACACGGCGATGCGCCCGCCACCGCCACCGACCTGGCCGTTGCCCGAGCCGCCACCGCCGCGGGCCATCATCCAACCCGCGCCCTTGAGCGTCGTCGCCTCGACATACACGCTGCCTCCGGCGCCGCCCGCCGAGTTGCCATTCGGAGGATTCGCGCCGTCCGCCAGGATGTTCCCTTCCAGGTCCAGCGTGCCCGCCACGATACGGACCACGCCACCGCCAGCGCTCCCCGTGTTCGCCGTCCCGGAGCCGCCGCCCGGCCAGATCGGGCTATACATGTCGCCGTACGTTGCCCCAGGCGTCCCGTCATAGGCGCCGCCCAGTCCGCCATGGCTGCCGCCGGACCGTCCCGTGCTCGCCCCTGCGGTCGCATTTTGATACGTCCGCCCCGGACGGTAGCCCTTGCCGCGGACGTCGATGGAGCTGTCCGCCGAAACCGACAGCGTATCCGCCACCTGCAGGTTCACGGCATACGTCATATTCGTCGTCGCCACAGGATGCGTCAACGTCGCGCCGTTCGTCAGCGACAACGCCCGCAACGCCAAAGGCTCCTGCACTTCCAGGTGCGCCTGGTTTTCCAGGCGCACCTCGGCATTTGTCAGCGCCGACAGCCCGGACTTCGCACGCACCACGACGCCGCTGCCCGACACGACCGCCAGGCCGTCATACGGCTCCGCATCTTCCGGCAAGAACAGGGCGGCAACACCGCCGGCGGCGCTGCTCCCACGCAGGATCTTCACCACCGGCTCCTCGCCGGCCGGCGCCACGTACAACGTCCCGGATCCCGCCGCCGGCGACCCATAGCGGGCGCCGCCGCTCACGTTCACATGCTCCTCCAGCACAAAACCTTCCGTAAGCGCCTGGTAGGCCACCGATACACGACCGCCACCGCCGGCGCCGTAGTATTGCGAAGCGCCGCCGGCTGCCGAAACATTCCCGATGCCGCCCAGGACGCCGGCATCCAGGCGAACGCTGCCACCAGCGCCTGAGCCGTACGAATTCTCCGCGCCGGCCGCGGTCACCGTTCCGTCGACGATGATCCGAGGAGCCGCCAAGGCAATCACGCCACCGCCGTTGCCGTTGCCGCCACCGGAACCCGGCAAGGCAGGATGGCGGAAATCGTCATACACTTCACCGGTCGTCCCGCTGGAAACACCACCATAGCCGCCATGGCTGCCGCCGGCATATCCTGTCGCTCCACCAACCGTCGTGTTGTTCGGCGCCGTACGTTTTGCCCCATACCCCTTCCCGGTCGCGTCGATGCGGCTCCCGGACTCCACCCAGATTTCCCCGTCAGCCGTCACATCCATGTACCCCGTCCAGTTCGTCGTCGACACATCATGCGTCACCTGGCCCCCGTTCACCACCCACAGGTTTGCCAGGTGATGCGTTCCATTCAGTGTCAGCGTCGTCCCGTTCACCAGCACGCTCTTCCCTTCAAGCGCCGTCCCGTTCGTTGCGACCGTCGTGGAACTCGTCAGTTCCGTGTCATACGGCAGATCCGTCACGGTGAAACGCCACGTGACCGTTTCACCCGTATTGCCCGCGCGATCCTTCGGTGTCACCGACACCTGCCACGTTCCAATCCCGAACGGCACGGCCGGGGTAAACGCCGCATTGGTGCTCCCGTGCGTCCAAGTCCCCTCCACGACGGCTCCGTCCTTGGCCAGCGACAACGTCGTCTGATCCCAGTCCATTCCGCTCCCCATTTCCCAGAAACGGACATCCACCTGGGCCGGCGGAGCCTCCGAGGGGAAGTACGCCTTGTCCTGCGGGCTCTTCTGGGTGACATACGGGCTGTTGTAGTCCACGAAGATGTGATACGTGTTCGTCTCCGAATGGTTCCCCGCCAGGTCCACGCACCAGAAGCGCATGTCGCGTTCCCCGTTCGAATACGATGAATACCAAGACCATTCCCCGTTCCCCTCGGCCACCTTCTGGTAGTCGTCCACCCAGAGCGCCGTCCCGTCCGTTCGCGTCCCCGTGATCGTCAGCCACGAATTACGCACCCAGTTCGTGACGCCGGCCCCCGCCATCCAGCCGTTCACCGTCGGCATTTCCGGCGTTTCCGAAAGAACGACCACGCTCCCGCCTTCCGCTGCGGACATCTGCGCGCCGAACAAGCCGCCCTGCACAGCCGGCCCAATCATCAGATTGTGCTGGCCCTGCTCCGTCGTCGTCGGGAAAATGACCTTGTACGTCCGCTCATCCAGACGCATCAGGCGGCTCGCCGTCACCGCCCCGCTCGGCCCCTCCATCGTGGCGTCGGAGACGTCGAACGTCGCGGCATCCACGTCCTGGTTGAACTGAACCGTCCACGTTCCCAGCCACTGGGCCCAGCCGGACGGCTCTGCCTTGTCGACCCGCAAAGGAGCAGGGCCCGTCATCATGTAGATCGTCCCCGGGTCGCCTAGGTAATAGCCATTCTGCTTGCGCCCCTCCGACACGCTCATCTGCGACTCCACCTCAAAGCCCAGGTTCGTTGCGGCCCAGATGGCCACGCGGCCGCCGCCGCCAGTGTAGGCATAGCTCGACGACGTCGTAGTCGCCGCGCCGCCCTCGGCCATCACGAAACCATTGCCCGACAACACTCCCGTATCCAGCCAAATGCTCCCGCCTGCACCCGTAGACTGCGTATTGGTCGCCCCGTTGGCCATCACCGTCCCGTCCAGGACCATCTCGCGTGCCTGGATTCGGATGACACCGCCGCCGGCACTCTGCGCGCCGCCGCTGCCCGGCTCATGGGGATTCGTCTGGTCGCCATACGGCTGGAGACTGCTGCTCCCGCCCTTGCCGCCGTGCGAACCGCCCGCCGAAATGCTGTTCGTTCCCGTCATCCCGCCCACCCCCGTCGGCCAGCCCTTCCCGGTCACATCCACGGAACTGTCGGCCCCCACCCACAGCATCTTGTCCAGCACCAGGTCGACCGAATGCACCACGCCTGTCTCGCAGGCGGGATGGGTCACTACGGCACCATTCGTCAAAATCAAGCCCTTCAGGCGATGCACGCCGTCAAACTCGATGGTTGCGCCATCCGCGAGCAAAAGCTTCCCTTCATAGATGTCGTCCCCGGCCGCCACGCTGACCTGGCCAGTCAAAACAAGCGCGTCAAGGCCTTCGAAGCGACCCGTTTCGGAATTTGTCCATTCACCGGCGGCATTCCCCGCGCGGACCGCCCACTCATACGTTCCATCTTCTCCGAACGCCCAATTCCAGCACGTTTCCGTCGTCGTCCCCAGAACCGCCAATTCACCGCCTTCGTGTCCAGCCAGCACCTCGTAGATCACCGCGCAGTCGCTACCGGCCCACGTCAGCAAGGCTTCATTGACCGCATAGCCGCCATCCTGCGGCCGCGACAGGATCGGTGCCTGCAACGGATACGCATCCGTCATCACGAAGTCCGTCTCCTGGGCATCCGCCACCACTTCTTCAAAGGCCACTTCCGCCGGCTCAAATGTACCGCAGCCCCATTCCGCCGCAACACGGCCGATCCAGCCATCCGGCACGGCAATCGCCCACCAGCCCGTTCCAGCCTCGGTCTCGACCTCGGCCAGCAACGTCTCGGCGCCGCCTTCTTCCGATGCCGCCGTCCAGGCGCGCACGATCGCACCATCCACCGGACGCCCATCCAGCCCCAGGACCACACCGGCAAGCGTCGGCGTTTCCTCCATTGAGCGCACCACCCACGTCACCTTTACGTCCTCCGACACATTCGCCAACGTCAACGACGTCCCGCGTCCGGCAAAAGCCCCGTTCGTCAGCCAATACGACGTCGTGCATTCCGTCGAGCCCTCCAGCGTCAGCTCCGAGCCAGGGGCCACGAACTCGCGCTGAGGCTCCACGTTGCCGCTCCCACGGCATTCCGCCGTCACCCACCAACCTTCCACGGCCCCTTCGATGGCCCCCATATCCACCGCCTCGCCTTGCACGCGCGGATTCCCCTCCAAATCCAATGCCTCTTGCGGCAACGACGAATCGCCCGCATCCACGCACGCCGATCCGGACCGCAAGCGATAATCCCCGCGCGCCGCATCCACGAAGATGTCATCCAGCGCATCGCCCATCCACGAATGCACCAGCACATTCCCCATTCCCTCTTCCTCAATGCTTCCTGCCACAATACTGTTCGCCAACCGGGAGGCCTGCGTGCCGACACATCCCGTCAGCGTGCAGTTGACGGCCGTCGCCGAGCGCAACAAGCCATCCACCAGGCAGCTTTCCAGCTCGCTCCGTTCCACGGCCCCCGCCACGCGGCAACGCTCCAACCGTCCACCCGATGTCCCAGTCCTGGGGCCAAATTCAAACGCCCCCATGTCTGGTGCAGCTCCATAAATCCGTTCATTTCCAGCCAAATCCGTCGGCGAATTTGTCGCAAAGTTCGCGTATCCGGCATCAATGCAAGGCGACCCGTCTCGCAGTGCATAATTCCCGCATGCCGCATCCACGAAAAGCGGATCCCCTGTGACCGTTGCCTCGCTGTCCTGCAAGCAAGAGGCCAAAATCGAACCATAGGTACCGCTCACGCCATTCCCCCACACGATGCTGTTCCTCAAAGATGCTCCGTTCACGCCCCACCCACTGTTACCGGCAATTGTGCAATTCGCGGCCAATCCGCCCAAAACCCCGTTGCCCACATTGTCAGCCACCAGGCAACTGTCCAGCTGAGCATTATTCACCACTTGGCATATGGCGGTATTCCCCACCATTTGGCTCCGAACGGCTGTTGCGTCGCCTACGACAACGTTTCCTGTGCACCGAATAATCGAACAGTCCTCCAGGCGGCTGGACGACACCACAGCAGAAGCAGATTGGCAGTCCTGAATTACGCAGTCTTTTAGGAGACCGCTCGTCAGCACAGCCACTTCACCGGTCGTTCCCCCGTTCTGGAGTGTGAAGCCCTCAAACACCATGTTGGTAGAAGCTCCTCCACCAGCAGCCGAAATTAAGGCTTCCCAACCTGCCCCCGTCACAGAACTGTCCGAATAGAAACCAAACGACAACACACCGCTGTCCGTTGTATAGTTCCAGTTGACGAACGAACCCAACGTTTGACGGCTCACTTGAGTGCTCCCGTTGGAGACGGCCAAGTAATCGCAACACGATTCCCCTCCTGCAGTCACAAATGTTAGGGCCAATGCCCCCCCTGTAGCATTTCGGAACGTATACGTCAACCGTTCCGAATTCCCATAATTGCCGTTTGCTCCGCCACTGTCATAGAACCGATAGGTCTCTCCCGGATTGATAGATGTCGTCCCGCCATTCGACGACCCGTTCAAGGTTACACTTCCGACCACGTTCTCCACATTGAATGAATCTCCACCATCCTGGATGCTTATGCACGGGGCATTCCCTCCACCATCAATGATGGTTTGCGATGCCCCCGACGTCCCCACGACTTGCAAGCGCTTGTTTGATGTCTCGACAGACGAGTAGATGCCCGGTCCAACCAGGACAGTATCACCATCGCTCGCTCGATTTACCGCCGCTTGAATAGACCGGAACGGGCTAGCAGGACTTCCAGCGTTGCCATCATCCCCAGCGGCGGCCACGTACCATCTGTTCCCCGACAACGTGACGAAAACGGCAGTCAATGCGACATTTTCCGTCCCCGCCGTCCAAATATAGGTTGAATTTGTCCCCACTGTTTGCCCCTTAAGTTCCCAACGCAAGAATGTCACACCAGATGCCGGCATCGCCGTAAACGCCACCTGTGCGCCTGTCTCGGCCGTCGCACGCACTGGCGAAACCGTTCCGTCCCCCTGCACCTCCACCGTCGCCGTCGGATGATCTGTCGATAAATCCTGGTTCTCCCAGGTCCCCAGGGTAAACCCGGCCAGTACGGCACCCTGCGCCAAAGTCGCACTTCCGGAGGCGCCACCGCTCAATGTGGTCAACGCATAACCATCCGTACTTTCGATTCGGACAGCCTTGTCGACCGCCACCGCATCATACGTTCCGGGACGCACATGGATGACATCGTTGACCCATGCCGCCGCAACCGCCTCACCGATCGTTGCAAACGGCAACTCTTCGCTCCCGTCGCACAGATCCGAACCGTTTGCGGCATCCACCCACAGCTCGCCAATCGCCCATTTCGCCGTCACGACAACGTTCGATGCGACCCCTGTCAGCTTCAGCAGACGGCTTGTGCCCACCTGCGTATCGCCCATCCACCACCCGGCGAAAGCATGACGCTCATCGCCCCAGCTCGCCACCAGTTCCGCCGTTCCGCCAGCAGCCACCAGCTGGACCTCGGGGCTCACCGTCCCCGCGCCGTCCGCCAGTGCCCGGACCTGCCAATAGCCTGCAGGCGTTTCGACGGCAAACGCTCCCTCGTAGGCACCCAGATCCACTCCGCCCCCTTGGACACGCGCCGTGCCAGCCAGGTCAAATGCACCCAGATCTGTGTCGTCCGATGTTCCGGCATCCACATACGGGCTCCCATCCGCCAGACGATAATCGCCCTCCGCCGCATTTACGAAGCACGGATCTGCCGCCCACAGGCCATCCCATGCGCCACCATAACCACCCTCCACACAAGTGTGCGACAGCATGGCTACATTCCTGGCGTTTTCATTCATCGAATGGAATGACGACTGATTCCCCCAAATCAGGCAATTCCAATATTCCCCATAATCCACACCACCGGCGTATCCGGCCGTATTGTTCACGACCGTGCAACCAACGACTTTGGAAGACCCGTAGCCGTTTCCATAGATTCCGCCACCCGTGGACGTCACATTTGTGCAGACATTGCTGACGAACAAGCTATTCCTCGCGACAAGGGGGCTCCAGCTGCCAGCACCGCTGCTGCCGGCCAGGTTCCTCTGAACCACGCACCGTTCCAACGTCCCGCCATATGTCCCGCCGCCAGAACACCCATAACGCGCATCATTTTCCTCGACCAGGCAGTCCGTCAGCTGGCATTGGAACGTTCCAGCCCCGCCGTACCCGCCACTGCTCATCGAGTTGTGGCGAATGACGCAATTCTCCAGCACGGCGAGCGCCGCGCCGCCGCCGCCGCCGTATGCCTGGTTTTCTTCCAATACGCAATTCCGCACCGTTCCGCCGCATACGCCGCCGCCAAGCGCCCTATTGTAGTTGTCCGCCCAGCCATGCCGCAACGTAAAACCTTCCAGGATGCTGTTCGTCTCCGTCACCATCTCAGACATGCTGTAGTTCGGATTTCGCGACATCAAAAGTGCACACCGGTTCGTCACGCCATTCGCCAAATCCAGCGCAGCGTCAATAATGGTTGATTCCGCGCCTGCCACGCCAATGATCCGCACGGCCAAGCCGCCCGTCTTGATTGGCGCATACGTCCCCGGGAGCACCCGGATCTCATCGCCGGCCGATGCCGCATCGATCGCCGCCTGGATGCTCGCCTTGGGAGCCGCCTCCGTCCCCGGATTCGCGTTATCGCCCATTGCTGCGTCGACCCACAGCACCCCCGGTGCGAAGACAGCCGTCAAGGTCAAGGATTCGGACACATCCTGCCACGTCAGCTCCAGTTCCGTGCCGATGGTCGATCCGTATGCACGCCATTCCACGAACGGATGCATCCCGTCTTCCACGGCTCGCACCGTCACGTCTTCCCCGGCCGAAACCAGCGCACCAGCCGGCTCGACACGTCCGGAACCGATCACCTCCGTCTGCAGACGGACCATCCCGCTCAACTCACCTTCGCACGGCCCCATATCCACCACGTGATTCTGAATACGTGGCGCCCCCAGCAAATCGACAGAATTGACCACATATCCGTTGTCGCCGGCATCCACACCCGGCGAGCCCGCCATCAGGCGGTAGTCCCCGATCGCCGCATTCGCGAACTGGACTTCCGCGACCAGTCCCGTCGTGAAGCTTCCATAGACATAGGCGTTGGTCGACGGCACACAGCAGTGGTCCATCGTGACGCTATATCCGCCAGCACCAGATGCCAGGCAATTCTTCCATGTGCAGTAGTAGCCTTCAGGCCCCTGCCCATCCGCCTGGTTCCCCGTAATCAAACAATTCACATACATTCCGTTGTACGTTCCGCCACCCCCATATTCAGCATAGTTCCCTTCGACCAGGCAGTCGTATGCTGTGCAACCTTCCAATCCACCACCGTAGGAATTCGCTCCTTCAGCCCGGTTCCCGCGCACGATGCAGGCATGCAGTGTACTATAGTCCGCTCCGCCGCCACACGAATAGTTAGCGTTGACGACATTTCCTTCAAGCACGCAATTCCACAACGTTGCTCCGTACGTGCCACCGCCATACGCAGAACCTGTATTGCCACGAACGACATTGCTCACCAAGTTGCAGTTGCGCAATGTTCCGTAGTAGGCACCGCCGCCATCATAGCCCGCCATGTTCCCGCGATAGGTGCATCCTTCCGCTGTTCCATAGTAAGTGCCTCCACCGTACGTGTATGGATCGCCGTTCCAAGCAAACCCGCCGTTCTCTTCCAATACGCAATCCAACAGCGTTGAATAGTATGCACCACCGCCATCTCGCGCCTGGTTGCGCGTCAGAACGCAGTCCGTCAGCTGGCAATAAGAGACAGCACCGCCATTATAATTGGCTGTATTATCCGCCAACTCGCAGTTCGTCAGCTCGCTGAGTACAGCCGCGCCCCCCTCGCCAGCGCTGTTGTTTGTAAAGATGCAATCGACTGCCGCACCATTCATCAAACCGCCAGCGTATGTCGTGTACGGATTGTTCTGCGCATTCCCGTTCCGAATCGTGAATCCCTTCAAAGTGTTCCCCGATTTGTTCGTTTCGCCCCAAGAGTAATTCCCGACGTTTCCGTGCCAGAACGCCACGCACCGATTGGTCCCGCCGCCGTCGATAATAGTCGTTTGCGCTCCGTCCGTGCTCTCGAGCAGAAGATTCGTCGTCACGGTTTCGAAGGGCCCGTACACGCCGGGATGTACCATGATGACATCTCCTGAATCCGCCAGCGAAACCGCCTGGCGAATGCTTGCCAGAGGGGCATCTGCCGTCCCTGCGTTGCCATCATTGCCTGCCGCCGCATCCACCCACCATGTGGCAGGCGCGAAAACAGCCTCCAAGATGCCATTCCCTTGAATATTCGCCCAAACATATGTGGTTTCCGTTCCCACCGACTCACCCTCGATCCTCCATTCAACGAATGGATGGACTCCATCGGGCAATGCAGTAAAGGTCACATCCTCGCCACCTGTCACCCAGTGGAGCATAGGCTCGACGTTTCCATGACCAATGACTTTCACGCGAATGCGTTCAGCCTCCACGACGCCTTCACACGGGCCGATATCCACAACGTCGTTCAGGATACGATCCATCCCAACAAGGTCCACTTGGTTACTCACATAGCCATTCCACCCCGCATCCACCGCTGGTGACCCCATCATCATTCGATAATCCCCGCCCTCAAGGCTCGCAAATTCAACCTGTCCAACCACGCCTGTCGTAAAGCTTCCATAGCGGAATGCATTTGTCGAAGGCACGCAGCAATGGTCCATGCGGATGTAATCTCCGCCGGCCGCCGACGCTAGGCAATTCAACCAAGTCGAATCATAGCCTTCAGCAGCATAACTCGCGGTATTCCCGTAGATCAAACAATTAACGAACGTCCCATAATAGGTCCCGCCTGCATACGAGCTAGCTTCATTTTCAACAAATACACTATCCTGTGCATAACCGTAGTATGCCCCAGCACCGCAATAGGCCCCGGCGTTTCTACGAACCACGCAGGCAGTTAGATGGCAATCATACGTGCCAGCGCCATAATATCCTGAACCGACACGATTTTCCTCGACAACGCAACGAAGCAGCTCAGATTGATACGATCCGCCACCATGCTGTCCTGCCTGATTTCGCACAAAAGTGCAATCCATTGCAACACCCGCACAGCTTCCTCCGCCAGAATATTGGGCTTGATTACTCTGAACTGTGCAGACCCTCAAGTCGCATTGGCACACACCGCCACCTGCAGATGTCGCAAGGTTTCCAATTACATCGCAACGGATCAAATCGCTCGCGTAGGCCCCGCCGCCATTATATGCAACGTTATTCTTCAGAACGCAATCCTCCGCAACACCTCGGATCAGCCCCCCCCCGATTGAGTCCCCCACATTTCCGTTTTGCAACGTAAAGCCGATCAGCACATTCCCTGAACGATTCGTCGAACCTGTGTTCCCTTCATATCGGTCCCAGAAGCTAACACACCGATCTGTCCCGCCGCCGTCGATAATGGTCGCCTCGGCCCCCTCCGTGCTCTCAATGTGCAGATTCGTATTCGTCGTCGAAATCGGCTCATATACGCCCGGACACACCCAGATGGTTTCACCCGAATACGCCAGTTCTACCGCCCGTTGGATCGTCGCCAACGGAGCATTGCTTGTTCCGGTATTCGCATCATCGCCGATTGCCGAATCCACCCACCAACATTCCGGCCGCGACAAGTCAAGAAAAACGGCCACGATCTCGGTTGCACCCTGTACATTGTCCACCACAAGCGTTGTGTTCGTCCCCGCCGTCTCGCCATCGCGCCGCCATTCAGCGAACGACCACCCCTCAGTTGGCGTAGCCGTCAAGACAATGTTCTCGCCTTCATCCAGCCACGCGCCCATCGGTGAAACCGTTCCATTTCCGCTTGCCGACACGTCCACCCGCATCAAATCGACAAATACTGCCGTTACTGTCATCGCAGCCTGAACGTTCTCCATTGTCAACGTCAGATTCGTTCCCGCCGACACTCCGTCCTGCTGCCACTCCACAAATTTGGTACCTTCGTGTGCTGTGGCTGTCAGGGATACGCTTCCGCCTTCCTCCACCCAGGCCCCCATCGGCGACACCATCCCGTTGCCATTCACCGCCACGGACACCCGCAGCATCCCCGTCATATCCGTGGCTCCCTCGTAGGCGCCAAGATCCACAATGTTGTCCTGCACGCGCGCATTCCCCGCCAAGTCCAGTTCGCTCAACCAGTCCGCCACTGTTCCAGCGTTCAGGCACGGCGACCCCGCCAGCAAACGATAATCGCCATTCTCGGCATCCACAAACAGAGGATTGTCCAACACAAGCCCCTCTCCTGCCGAGGCATCCACTCCCTCTACGCAGGAGTACGCCAGTGTCCCAGCGTCCATGTACACCGTATTCTCCCCTGCCCCCCACAGGATGCTGTTGATGATCGTCGCCCCGTATGCATCTGCACCACCTTCATAGGTCGCGGAATTCCCCGAGATCGTGCAGTTGACTGCCTGCCCGATAAAAATGCCACCGGCATAATCCGCCGTGTTCCCTGTCACTAGACAGCTCTCCAGGCAGCTTCCCGCCGCGCCACCGCCTGCATATGCCGAACACCCAGTCACAACACACCGCAACAGCACACCGCCCAGCGCGCCACCGCCATACGTATACCCTTGATAATACTGCCCAACCCCGTTCCGCAGCGTGAATCCTTCCAGCACGCTGTTCGTCATCGGTTCATCGCTGTAAATTCCCTGCAAATCACCCAGCATTGCACAGCATGACGCGCCACCGCCGTCGATAATCGTTAACGAAGGCCCCGCCGTACCGACGATTCGCAATGTTTTGCTCTCTGTATTGATCGGCCCATAGATTCCCGGCCCCACCAAAATGACATCTCCATCCCCGCTCCGCAACACCGCGGACTGAATACTTTGCAACGGATGTTCTTCGCGCCCGTCGTTTTCGTCATTCCCCGTCGTCGCATCCACCCACAGCGCGGCCGTTTCGAAAACAGCTCGGAGCTCAACAAGACCCGTTCCCGCAATCCAGTCGTACGTCGGCGACGTGCCAACCGTCTCCCCTGCGATTTCCCAGCGCAAGAACGATGCTCCGTTCAGCCCTGTCGCCGCGAACAGCACATGCTCTCCAGTAGCCGCCGAGGCACTCGTGGGTTCAACGTATCCGCTGCCAACAGCCCACGCGCACGCCGATGCATACGATTCAAAGACAGCCGTCAGCGCCACATCTTCCGTTCCTGCTATCCATTCATATGTGGTCGACGTCCCTACTGTTACCCCGCCAATCTCCCAACGGAGGAAGGATGCACCGTTTTCGCCTGTCGCAGAGAAGACAACGCTTTGGCCGAACACCGCCGTCACGTTTGTCGGAGAAACAGAGCCCGTACCCGTCACCGCAACAGTTGCCGTCACGGCCCCCTGATTTTCGTATGCACCCATGTCTGGGCGGCTCCCGTATCTCCGAGCATTGCCAGCCAAATCCAACGGCGTACTCGATGAATAGGATGCACTTCCCGTATCGATGCAAGGCGACCCCAGCTGCAATGCGTAGTTTCCTGCTCCCACATCCACAAGCATTGGATCACTGCTGATGCATCCTGTTCCCGATCCACCTCCCTGCAAGCAGGAATAATAGCATGAGCCGTAATAACTGCTGTATTGGTAGCCGTTATTCCACACAATACAGTTTCGAAGCGTCGGTTTATTGTAGACGCCACACTCCGAATTATTCACAATCGTGCAATGCGTCGCCGTTCCCCCATACACACCAGTATAGCTGTTTCGGGCAACCAAACAATTCTCCAACTGGCAATCTTGCGCAGCCCCGCGCAGACCCACATCATTGTCCGTCAACTGGCATCGAACAAGAGTACATTGCCATGCCATGCCATACCCGGAATTGTTCCCCGTCATAAGGCAATCTTCCAGGCATGTTCCCCTCGTCACTCCATAGCTGTTTGTATTCCCCGTCACTACACAGTGTTCCAACTTTCCGTAAAGCGCAGCTCCACCCGTTTCCGATCCACCATTCCGCAATGTAAAGCCAGCCACAACGCTGTTCGTCCCTGTCGTCCCCAAATCTGCGCAACGTGCAACAGCTCCTCCATCAATAATCGTCACAGCCGCTCCGTCTGTACTTTCAATGCGAATGCTCCTCCCCCCTGTCACAATAGGCCCATATGTTCCCGGCTTCACTTTTACAATCATGCCAGTTGTTGCCGCATCCACAGCCGCCTGGATTGTCGCCTTGGGCGAATTCCGACCACCAGGCCAGCTGTCATCGCCATGTTCCGCATCCACCCACATCGTCGGGTCAAATTTCGCCGTCAGCGTGCTCCCGGCCCCCGTCACGGGGCCCCACGTCCACGTGCGGTCCATACTCAGAAGCACACCATTTTGCCACCATCCTAGGAAGTCATCACCTTCTGCCGTAAACACGACCATGCCGTTATTCGTCGTCACTCCTCCCGCAGGAATTACCCGACCGGCCCCCTCAACAACCACCGGCATGCCCCACCAAACGGTTCCGTCGCTTTCATAGGCCCCCATGTCAGGAGCACCACCCTGAACACGCGTCTTCCCCTCTACGTCCATTGCCGAATTCGTTGCAAACGACGCATCGCCCGCATTCATGCACGGCGAATCGGCCTGCAGGAAACATAACCCAGCCGTGAGGTTTACAAGCCGTGGATTCGATGTAATGCACCCATTCGTGGCGCCGCCCCCCTCCACGCAGGAAAACGCATTGCTCCCGTATGTGCTTGCAATTGCGTTGCCCCAAACGATGCAGTTCCGCAATGTCGTGCAGTTCACCACTCCAGCACCACCGTTCCCCGCAATGGTACAATGCGTCGCCGTCCCGCCATATACGCCGTTGCTGCTGTTCCCCACAATCAGGCAGTTGTCCAGCTGGCACCTTTCCGCGGCCCCCCAGATATATGTCTGCACATTGTCTCGGATGACACAACGGATCATCGTACAGTCGTAAGCGGTTCCTGGTCCCGAGTTCCCATACAGCTCGCAGTCCTCCAGCCAAGTCCTTACTGCCGCATATCCATCCATATTGCCCGTGAGAATGCAATGTTCCAAGTGCCCGCACTCCACAGCGCTGGGGCTATTCGTTCCATTTGTCAACGTGAAGCCCACCAGCACACTGTTCGTATCTTCCGAACCGCCGCCCAAATCCGCGCACCGTGCCGTCCCGCCGCCATCGATGATCGTTTCGACCGCCCCGGCCACGCTTTCCATCCGCAATGTCTTTCCGAATGTCTTGACGGATCCATATGTCCCAGGCAGAACTTTCACGAGTCCGCCCTCAGGAACTTTCATTACCGCAGCGTTCAATGTCTTCAGCGGGGACTCCTCCGTACCAGGGTTGCCGTCATCGCCATTTTCGGCATCAACCCAAATGCAGCCCTCAAATACAGCCGTCAAACCCCCGCACTTCGGCTCCGTTTCCCATGCGAAGGCCTTGCCTGTCCCCACCCACTCGCCATTCACCTTCCACCCCAGGAACGGATACCCGGTCTCCTGCGCCAGGAAGACCGCATCCGAATCCGATGTCGTGTCCAAAGCCATCGGATCGACCCGTCCGATGCCTTCGATTTCCACTCGGATAATCGAAGCCGCACCCTCCAGGGCTCCCATGTCCACCCTGCCATCCTGGATGCGCGCCCGGCCCTGCAGGTCCATTTCGCCACAAGCATAGGCATTATCCCCGGAATCCACGCCCGGCGAACCCATCATCAGGCGGAAGTCGTCCGCCGCCGAATCAACGAACAACGGCATAGCCGTCACGCAATTGTTCGCCGTCGTGCCGCCCTCGATGCAACAATTCCACGGCGTAGCGCCCCACACGACATTTGTCCCGCTCCACGCCTGGTTGCTCCAAATGATCGTGTTGTAGAGCGCATTCGGGCTGTATACCGTGTTGCTCCCGCTATTTCCCCAGATGGTGCAGCCGTACAGATACGCCCAAGCCACCGCACCACCGTCTCTCATGCTCGTGTTTCCCGTCAGCAGGCAGTTTTTCAACACACTGTCGGCCGCCGCGGCTCCGTAGCAGCTCCCGTTGTAGGTGTTGCTCACGCTGTTCCCCGTCAGGATGCAGCGGTCCAGCGATCCGTAATACGCGCCCCCGCCCGAATTGTCGTTCCAGCCGTTCCGCAGCGTGAAGCCTGTCATTTGCGTGTTCGTCGTCGAACCGAAGTCCGCGCAGCGGTTCGTTCCGCCGCCATCGATGATCGTCCGCTCAGGACCGGCCACGCTCTTCAAATGGATCAGCCGGTTCGACGTCGCCACTGGGGCATACACGCCCGGCGCGACCAGGATTGTGTCGCCCTGGCGGGTCAACGCCACACCGCGCTGGAGCGTCGCCACCGGATGCTCCGCGCTCCCGTCATTCGCATCATCGGCGGCGGCTCCGCCCACATGCACATCTGCGCCACGGAACCGTGCCGTCAAGACACCGCCCTCCGTTACGCCGTTCAAGGACAGCGTGAGATTCGTCCCTACGCACCGTCCCTGCCACCACCACCCGTCAAAGGCATGGCGCCCGTCTTCCGTCGCCGTAAAGCGTGCAAGGCCATACATCGGCACATCGACGGACATCGGCGAGACGCTGCCCACGCCATCCACATACACCGACACGCGGATCGCGGCCTCTTGCGTCACGGCGCCTTCATACGCCCCCAAATCCGACGCCCGGCCCTGCGTGCGCGCCGCGCCGGCCAAATCCGTCGTGGTGTAGACATAGCCCGCATAGCCGGCATCGATGCACGGCGACCCTGCCAGCAAACGGAAATCCCCATCCGCCACATTCGCAAACATCGGATCGGAATAGAGGTTGCAATACTCGTAGCTCGGTGTCCGTTCCCCCACGATGCAGCTATAGTAGACGGAGGTGTTGTCGACCTGGATCGAGTCTTCTCCGCCATTGCCACCGCAGATGCTGTTGAACATTGCACCGCCATACATTCCGGCCCCTTGCGGCGCGCGGTTGCCCCAGATCGTGCACTGGTAGACAGAGCCATAGCACATCCCGCCGCCTCGGCTAATCGCTTCGTTTTCCACCAGCAAGCAGTCATAAGCATTTCCGCCGTAAATGCCGCCGCCGTAATTCGCACGGTTCTCGATGAGGCGACAACGGTGCAAAATACTGTAATATGATCCGCCACCATAGGACGAAGCATAATTGCCTTCCAGCACGCAGTCTTCCAACTGTCCGCACAACGCGCCACCACCGTAACCGCCCATGTTTTCGCCGTTGCTAGTCGTTCTCCCGTTCCGCAAGGTGAATCCAACCAGGATCGTATTCGTATCGGAAGAACTGTAGCTCGTTTGCATTGTCAAGCGTGCGCAGCGCCCCGTCCCGCCGCCGTCCACGATCGTCACCGCTGCCCCGTCCGTGCTTTCAATCCGCACCTTCCGGTTCGTGCTGCAGAACGGAGCATACGTCCCCGGATGCACCCAAATGACCTCAATCGGCTCAGGCCATTCCACGGCGCGCTGGATCGACGCCAGCGGATGCTCCAGGCTCCCGTCGTTCGAATCGTCCGCCCCCTCTCCGCCCACATGAAGGCCCCAGTCGCCGAACACCGCCGTCAACTGCCCTGCCGCCGTCACCTCGCCCCATTCATACGTCAAGCCGGTCCCCACCACCGTCCCGTCGATCTCCCAGCGGACGAATGGATGATGTTCATCGGCCGGCACCGCCGTAAAGACCACGCTTTCCCCGAGCAAGGCGCTCATCGGGGTCACGCGGCCCGTTCCGACAATGCTTACGCCCACACCGACAACCGTCCCTTCATACGCCCCCATATCCGGACCGGCGCCTTGCACGCGGGGGGCCCCCGCAATATCCGTCCCGGCGGCATCCGCATATTGGGCGCTTCCCGCATCCGCGCAGGGAGACCCATCCAACAGACGGAAATCCCCGCTGGCGACACTCACCAGGAGAGGATCCTCCAGGATGCACCCCGTTCCGCCGCCCCCTTGGTCCACGCAGCTGTAGAACATGTTCACGGAATCATAGTTTTCAAGCCCGTTCCCCCAGACGATGCTGTTCCTGATGGTCGGGTAATACACCCCCCACCCCGTATTCCCGACGATCGTGGAGTGCGTCACTGTCCCATATCGCACGCCGTTCCCTACGTTGTTGGCGACCACGCAGTTGTCCAGCGTCACATTTTCCGTCGTCCCGTATCCCGCATTCGTATTTGCCAGGTAGAGCGTCCGCGTCGCCTGACCGCCATAGTGCAGCCCGTCGTTCGACACCAGCACGCGGTTCCCGACGACCTCGCAGTCCGTCAATGCCGCCCCGTTGCAGATAATGCTGTTCGTCCCTTCGTTCCACTCGAAGCGGCAACGGGCATGCGTCCCGCCGTTCACGCCGGCGCCATAACGGCTCCGGTTCCCAACCACGTTGCAATTCGACAACGTCGCGTAATAGGCGCCGCCGCCATTCCCGTTGTTCGTCGCCTGGTTCCAGCTGATTTCCGCCCCGGCGACCGTCCCGTTGTAGCAGCCGCCACCGGAATAGTTCGCGACGTTGCTGCAAATGGTTCCGCCTTCGATCGCCGTCCCATAGGTCCCGCCGCCATAGTTGGCCGTGTTTTCACGGACGTCGCAGTCTGCCAGCATTCCGTAATAGATCCCGCCGCCAGAATACACCGCCACATTCCCTTCCAACACGCAATTCCGCAGAACGCTGTAATAGGCACCGCCACCATAGCTTGCCGTGTTTCCGCGAATGACGCAATCCTCCAGCGTCCCGAAGTTTGCACCGCCACCGGAATTGCTACTTCCCAAATCCGCCCCCGTCAGCGTCAGGCCGCGTAAGACCGTATTCGTATGGTAGGAGTTGTTCCCCAACGTCGCGCATCGCATTCCGCTGCTGCCGACCACGACCGTCTCCGATGCGCCGGCCGTCCCCACGACGACGATGAGCTTGTTCGCCGTCGAGAACGGCGCATACGTCCCCGGAGCCACCCGGACCTCATCCGTGCTTCCGGCCAGGTCGACACCGCGCTGGATTGTCGCCACCGGATGCTCCGCGCTACCGTCGTTCGCATCATTCCCGGCCGTCGCGTCCACATACACGCAGAGCGAACCGAAACGGGCGGTCAGCAGGCCCGCCTCTCCGTTATTGGGCCAGACATACGTCGCCTCGGTCCCGACCACTTCCCCGTCGATTTCCCAGCCCAGGAACGGGCGTCCTTCCAAGCCTTCCGCCGTGAACACGATTTCCGTCCCGGCGCCTTCCAGGGCCGCCGCAGGGGGCGTTACCGTTCCCAAGCCGACGATTTCGACCCGAACGGCCCGAACACCGCCTTCGCACGCCCCCATATCCGGCGCAAGGCCCTGCAGGCGAGCCGCCCCGAGGAGGTCCGTCCCCGCACCATCCGCATACGCCGGATCCCCCGCATCCACGCACGGCGACGCATCCAGCAGGCGCCAATCGCCTCCCTGGACCGCCAAAATAAGCGGGTTGTTCGTGATGCACCCCTCGCCGCCCTGACCGCCTTGCAGGCAACTGTAGGTTACATTCCCCGTGTTGAAGTAGTTCGTCGCATTGCCCCAAACAATGCTGTTCCGCATCGTCGGATAGTTCACTCCCTGTTCGCTGTTGCCCACAACCGTGCAATGCGTCAACGTGCCGCCGCTCACGCCGTTCCCCTCGTTGTTCGCCACCACGCAGTTGTCCAGCGTCATCGAGCTCACCGCCCAGCCGCCGTTCTGCATCCGATTTCCCACGATCCGGCAGCGCGTCGCCGAATTGCCATACATCAAGCTGTTCGTCACGGCATTGTTTTCCACCACGCAATCGTACAACGTCGAGTAATAGGTCACATAGGAGTTTGCCTCGTTCCCCGAAATCACGCAGTTGGACAGCGTCCCGTAGCCGACAACATAGCCCTGGGCCCGATTATTACGGATTTCGCATCCGGTCAGCACCCCATTATCGCTTGCGCCATACTGGTAGAGGGCCACATTCCCCTCCAGCACGCAATTCGTCGCGTTGGCGGAATTGAGCCCGCCGGCATAATTCGCCGTATTGCCGCGCACTTCACATTCGTCCAGCGAACCGCAATACGCGCCGCCGCCCCAGTTCCGCGCCACGTTCCCTTCCAGCACGCAATTCCGCAGGACGCTATAATAGGCGCCCCCGCCATAGTTGGCCGTATTCCCGTGAATGACGCAATCTTCCAGCGTTCCGTAGATCGCCCCGCCGCCATCGGCGCTGGTGCCCAGGTCCGCCCCCGTCAGCGTCAGGCCACGGACGAGCGTATTCGTGTCGCCGTAGGAGCCGCCCAGCGTTGCACAACGCACGCCGGCGCGCCCCAGCACGACCGTGTTCGACGCCCCCGCAGTCCCTTCAACCACAATGGCCTTGTTCGCCGTCGAAAACGCCTCGTAGGACCCCGGCGCCACGGCCACGCGATCGCCGGCGAGCGCCAGCTCGACGCCCCGCTGGATCGTCGCGACGGGAGCCGTGCTCGTCCCGTCGTTCGCATCGTTCCCCGTTGCGGCATCCACATACACCGTCCCCGACCCGAACATCGCCGTCAACACGCCGGAAGCCCCGGTGTTCGACCACACATAGGTCGCATTCGTCCCGACCAGCTCGCCGTCCACCTTCCAGCCCAGGAACTCCCGCTCCCCGCCCGCCGTGAATGTCAGCTCGTCGCCCGCATCCTCCAGCAGCGCCGTCGACGGAGTGACCGTTCCGCGGCCTTCCATCACCACGCACACGGCGCGAATGCCGCCTTCGAAGGCCCCCATATCCGGCCCCTCACCCTGAATGCGAGCACCCCCGGCCAAGTCAACGGCCAGCGCCGTCGCATACACCATGCTCCCGGCATCCACGCACGGCGAAATATCCAGCAACCGCCAATCTCCGGCCGCCGAATCCACGAAAAGCGGATGGGCCGTCACGCCCTGCACCCCGCCATTCCCCGTATCGGCGCAGCTGAAGAGCAGATCCGAAGTATTGTACAGGTTCGTCAAGCTCCCCCAGATGATGCTGTTGCGCACCGTTGGATAATACACGCCCCAACCCGAGTTCCCCACAATGGTGCAGTGCGTCGCCGTCCCATACTGGACACCGCCGCCCGAATTGTTCGCCACCAGGCAGTTGGACAAGGTCGACGAATAGGTCGCACCGCCCTGGTTCAGGGAAACATTGTCGCGGATCGACACCCCCGTCAACGTCCCGCCATAGCATCCGGCGCCGTAATTCGCCCGGTTTCCAACGATTTCGCCGCCTTCGATCGTTCCGTTACAAGTCCCGCCGCCATCGTTCCGCGCCACATTGCCCCGGATCACGCAATTCGTCATGCTTACGTTCATCGTCGCACCGCCACTTCCGCCCGATTCATTCCCCTCGACCGTGCAATCGCGCATGAAACCGCAATTCATCGCACCGCCGTCCCCCCCGGCCGTGTTTCCCCTGACCTCCACCCCTTCCAGGTAGCCCTCGAAAGCGGCAGCGCCCCAGCCTCGCGACGTGTTCGTCGAAACCGACCCGCCGCGAACCCGCGCATAGGACGTGCCGCCGCCGTCCTGGGCGCTGTTCCCCGTGACCACGCAATTCTCGAGTTCCCCGTAATAGGCGCCGCCGCCACGATTCGTCGCCGCATTCCCCGACAAGACGCAATCCCGCAGCACGCTGAAATAGGTGCCGCCGCCATAGCTGGCCGTGTTCCCGCTCACAACGCAATCCTCCAAGGTTCCGTAGCAGGCGCCGCCGCCGTTGCCGCTTGTGCCGAGCAAGCCGTTCATCAGCGTCAAGCCGCGCACCAGGGTGTTCGTCTGTCCGCTGGCGCTCCCCAGGGTCGCGCACCGCGTGCCGTTGCCACCGGCGACAAACGTCACGGACGCGCCGTCCGTGCCGTCGATCACGATGGCCTTGTCCGCCGTCGAGAACGACGCATATGTTCCCGGCGCGACAGCCACGCGATCGCCCGCCAGCGCCAAATCCACGCCTTTCTGGATCGTCGCGACCGGTGCGGCGCTTGTTCCCGGATTCGCATCATCCCCCGTTGCGGCGTCCACATACACCGTCCCCGAGCCGAACAGCGCCGTCAAGACGCCCGACACACCCATGTTTGCCCAGACGTATGTCGTCTCCGTCCCCACCAGTTCCCCGTCCACCTGCCAGCCCAGGAATTCCCGTTCGCCCGCACCGTTGGACGTCACGGCAAAGGTCACCGACTCCGTTCCGGCCGCCAGCGTCGCCCGCATCGGCTCCACCGTCCCGGCCCCCTCCACGACGACCTTCACGCCAGCCACGCAGCCTTCGTAGGCCCCCATGTCCGGAGCAGTTCCCTGCACACGGGGCGCCCCGCGCACATCCGTCGCCGAACCTGTCGCGTAATCCGCAGATCCGGCATCCACGCACGGAGAGACGCCCAGCAGCTGGTAGTCGCCATTTGCCGAATCCACAAACAACGGATCGCTCACGCCATACTGCCCCTGGATCCAGGAGCTACTCCACGACGAGCAATTCCCGTTCGATCCATTTCCCCAAACGATGCTGTTCCGCAGCTGGGCACCATCCACGCCCCACCCCGAGTTGTCCACGACCGTGCAGGACGTCGCCGTGCCGCCCCGGACCCCGTTCCCCGTATTTTTCGCCACCACGCAGTTGTCCAGTTCGACGGCCGCCGCCACCACGCCACCGCCATCCACATTGCGCCAGTATTCGCACCGAAGCGCCGCACCGCCGTCATGAATGGCCCCCGCCTCCAGGACAGCGTTTTCCGTCACGGAGCAATCCTTCAAGGTCGCGTTTTGCAAGACGCTGTTCGTTCCCGTATTGCCGAAGACCTGGCAGCCGTCCAAGGACGCTTCGACAGCGGCGGCGCCATTCTGGGCCCGGTTCCCCGTCACGGCGCTCCACGACAGCGTCCCGCCGCACGTGCCGCCACCATCCGCAGACGCCGTATTCCCGACCACCTGGCAATGATCCAGCCGAGCGTGCCAGGCACCGCCGCCCATCTCCGCCGTATTGCCCGTCACCAGGCACCAGCGCAAGTTGCCGCCCAACGCGCCACCGCCGACATCAGCCGCCGCAACACCATTCGTCAACGTCCAGCCCGCCAACAGGGTCGCCGACTCGGAAACGGGCTGGTTTGTCTCCGTCACGTCCAGCAGCGTGGCGCAACGGCCCGCCCCCTGTCCATCCATGATACAGCTTTCTGCGCCATCCCACCCGATTACGGCCACGGAGCGCCCCGCCGTTGCCACCGCGCCATACGTCCCCGCCAGCGCCAGGACGGCCCCGCCGTCCGCCGCCGCATCGACCGCCGCCTGCAATGTCGCCTTTGGGGCGTCGCGCGTGCCTGCGTTCTCGTCGTCCGCCCCTTCGCCGCCGACCCAGATAGCCCCGAAATAAGCCTCCATGCGGCCACGGTGACCCGGCACGGCGCCGAACGACCATGTCACCGTCTCATTTGTTTCGCTTATCCCCAGCTGGCCCGTCCATCCCTCGAACAGCGCAATACCGTCCGTATCTGCCGCAAAAGTCGCCGTCTGCCCCGCCCCGACCACCGCCCAGCGCGGCGTCACGGCCCCTTCGCCCCAAACGAGCGCCTCCACCACATCCAAAGGGGCCCCTTCAAAGGCCCCTTCCCCGATCATTTCCACCCCGGTCCCCAGCACAACGTTCGTCAAGCCCGTGCACCCCGCAAACGCGCCGGCACCAATGACCGTCACCCCGTCGCCGAGGATCAAATCGGTCAAATTCGGGCAATTGGCGCATACGCCATCCGCGATGCCCGTCACCGCCAGGCCTTCCACCTGCGACGGCACCGTCGCCGAACCGGCCGACATGGGCAGCAAGCCAGTCAAGAGCGCACCACCGTTCCCGTCGGGCACGAACGTCCACGCCACCCCCTCCGCTTCCAGCAACATATCCGCCCCCTCGCGGACGACCAGCCACTCCTTCGCACCGGCCGTCACACGCAAATCCTCCGCCGTCAGCGTCGAACCCGCTGCCAGGTGGATAATTCCGCCATGCGTGCACCCCGCAAAAGCGTCGCGCCCCACTTCCGTCACGCTGGCCGGCAACCAGATGCCCTCCAGGCCCGAGCATCCCTTGAAAGCCTGTTCTCCGAGGCTCTCCACACCGTCCGGCACGCGCAATTCCGCCAGTGCAGAACAGCCGGCGAACGAACCATACCCAATCTTCGCAAGTCCGGTCCCCCAATCGATTCCCGTCAAATTCAAGCACCCGGAAAATGCGCTGCTGTCGATATTCGTCACGCTATCCGGCAACGCCAGCCGCTCAAGCCCCGTCGCCGCAAACGCCGACTGGTCGATTACCCGGATGCCATCGTGCAAGTCGACGGCCACCAGCTTCCGCATACCGCTGAAGGCCCCGCAGCCCACATGTTCCAGGCTGCCGCCCACCACCACATGCTCCAGATTGGTGCAACCGCTGAAAATGCCTTGGCAAAGGTCCGTCACGCCCTCCCCGATGACGGCGTTCGTCAGGCCCGAGCAACCGGAAAACGCTCCGCCCAGCAAATTCGTCACGCTGTCCGGAATCACGACATCCGTCAACCCCGTGCACCCCGTAAAGGCTGAATTCTGGACCGTCCCGATTCCTGCCCCCCAAACGATTTTCGTCAAATTGCTGCAATAGGCGAAGGCATTCTCGCCCACATAGGTCACGCTGTCCGGCAGCACCAGCCGCTCAAGCGCCGTCCCTTGGAAGGCATAGTAGGAAATTCGCTGAAGCCCTTCTTGCAGCACCACCTCCGACAGCTTGCCCATTCCGTTGAACTCGCTGTTGCCCAGCGACGCGATCCCCGCGCCCACCACCACGCGCTCCAAATTCGTGCACCCGCTGAAAATCCCCTGGCTGATGTTCGGGACGCCGTCGCCGATCACCGCGTTCGTCAACCCCGAACACCCGGAAAATGCGCCGCCCTCCAGGGCCTCGACGCCGTCCGGGATTTCGACGCTGGACAATCCCGTGCACCCCGAAAAGGCGCCGCTACCGATCTTCTTGAGGCCTGCGCCCCAGACGATGTTCGTCAGGCCCTTGCACCCCGAAAACGCCCCGCCATCCAGCAGCGTCACGCTATCCGGGAGGACGAGCTGCTGGATGGCCGTTCCCGAAAACGCACTTTCCCAGATGGTTTCCAAGCCTTCCTTCAGCTCCACGTCGCTCAACTGCGTGCAACCGGAGAAGATGCTGCAACCCAGCTGCTTCATGTTGCCGCCGACCGCCACATGCCGCAGGCTCGACAAGCCGCTCAAGGCCCCGCAGATGCCCGTCAAGCCCTCGCCAATCACCAGATTGGTCACAGATGCACAACCGGAAAAGGCGGAACAACAAAGATTCGTTACGCTATCCGGAATGACCAGCTCCTCCAAGGACGCGCAACTCGAAAATGCGCCGTTCATGATGTCCGTCAGGCCCTCGGGCAGGTCGACTTTCTTTAGCGAAGAGCAGCCGGCGAACGCGCTGTTCGACAGGACTTTCAAAGTGGCCGGCAAGCTCACCCGTTCCAGTTTCGCATACCCCGAAAACGCACCATCCGTGATGGACAGCACCCCGTCGTGGATATCCAATTCGCGAAGATTCGGGAAGGAGAACGGCGTGCTTGTCAAATTCGTGACGCCGCCGCCCACCACCAGGCTGACCACGCCCGTCAGGCCGCAGGTGAACACGCCGTTCGTCAAATACTCGACCCCGTCGCCGATGACCAGCCGTTCAATCTGCCCATCCCCGCAGAACACACAACTTCCGATATGCGTCACGCTGTTCGGGATCACCACTTCCTTTAGCGGATAAGTTGAACAAAAAGCGGAATCGCCAATGTTCGTCACCTGGTTCCCGATGACCAGATGCTGCAAGTTGGTCAGCCCGTAGCACCAGCTGTTTTCGATGTTTTTCACCCCGTCGCCGACAACCAGGTTCGTCACCGCGTAGCATCCCGAGAACGGATTGCCGTCCACGTTCGTCACCGAGTTCGGGAGCACGACTTCCCTCAGCTGGGAAGCCCCTGAAAATGCGCCGTTGCGCACATCCCGGATGCCATTTCCCCAAACGATTTCCGTCAGGTTGCTGCAGCCCCCGAAAGCGCTCTCTCCGACATATCTCATCGAATCCGGCAGGACCAGCCTCTCGATCGGACAGCCGGAGAACGAACTGTCGGTAATCTTTTCCAGCCCTTCGGACAGGACCAGTTCCTTCAGCGCTCGCAGATTGTTGAAGGCCCCGCACTGGATGTTGCGCACGCCGCCCCCGATGACCAGGCGCTCGATATTCGTGCTACCGGAGAACCAGTACCCGCGGCACATGTCCCGGACGCCGTCGCCGACCACGACGTTCGTCAATCCAACGCAATTGTCGAACGGACCGCCGTCGATGTTCGTCACGCTGTTCGGGATGACCACCTCCGCCAGCCTCGGGCAATATGAAAAGGCGCCATTCTTCACCTCCCGGATGCCATCCCCCCAGACGATCTCCATCAAATTGGAACAACCGCTGAACGCGCTATAGTCAACGACCGCGACACTATCGGGCAATACGAGGCGTTCGATTCCTGCCCCGTAAAACGCGCTATTTTGTATCACTTCGATTCCTTCGTGCAACTCGATTGCACGAAGCTTTGAGCATCCCGAGAATGCCCCGCTGGTCAGATTCGTCACGCCACCGCCGACAACCACCCGTTCCAGATTCGTGCACCCGCTGAAAACGGAGGTCGACAAATCCTGAACGCCCTCACCGATCACAATGTTTGTCAGGCCAATGCATCCCGAGAACGCGCCGCCGTAGAGGTTGGTCACGGTAGCGGGGATCACCAAGTCCGTCAATCCATGGCAGCCCGAAAAGGCGCCGATTTTCACCTCTTGAAGCCCCGCCCCCCACACAATTTCCTTCAGGTTTGTGCAACCGGCAAAAGCGCTGCTGTCCAAGCATTTCAGGCTATCAGGCAAGACCAGCCGCTCAATTGCACACCCGCCGAAAGAGCCATCGGTGATCTTCTCCAGCCCTTCGGACAGGACCAGTTCCTTGAGCGCGCGCAGATTGCTGAATGCGCCACACTTGATTTCCTTGACTCCAGAGCCGATGACCAGGCGCTCGATGTTTGTGCAATCCATGAACCAGGAGCCGCGGCACATGTCCAGCACGCCGTCGCCGACCACGACGTTCGTCAGTCCGTAACAGCAGTCGAACGGTCCGCCGTAAATGTTCGTCACGCTATCTGGGATGATGACTTCCGTCAGCCCCGAACAATACGAGAACGCGCCATTGATCAGATCCGTCAGGCCGCCCCCCCAGGTAATTTCCGTCAAGTTGCAGCAACCGGAAAAAGCGCTGTCCTGGACGCATTTTACGCTGTCCGGAATGGCCAGGCGCTCAATTCCGCACCCCTGAAACGCGCTGTCCGAGATTGTTTCCAAGCCCTCGGAAAGCTCAACCGTCCGCAAGGCCGCGCACCCCGAGAACACGCCGCCCTGCAGCGTCTCGACACCGCGTCCAATTTTCACATGCACCAAATTCGAGCAGGCGCCGAATGCCTTTTCCCCTAAAACGGTCACGCTGTCGGGGATGACGGCCTCTTCCAGCTTCGAACACCCCTCAAACGCCCCTTCGCCGAGTTCTTCCAGGCCCTCGGGAAAATCGGCCTGCACCAGGTTGGCGCAACCGGCAAACGCATAGGCCCCCAGCGACCTCAAACCGGCCGCAAGCGTCACGTTTGTCAGCCCGCTCAAGGCAAAAGCGCTCGTCCCGATATTCGTCACGGTGGAAGGCAAAACCACATCCGTCACGCCAGCGCGCGCGTAAAAAGCACCTTCCGCGAGCTCCGCCACGGGCAATCCGTCCAGGCTCGCCGGGACCGACACGGGGCCATCGCCACCGGAATAGCCGACAATCCGGGCGCCGCCATCCCATTCCTCATATTCGAAGTCGCCGCATACGGCAGCTGGGGCAGACGCTCCCCAGCCGAAGAGTCCGAGCACGCCCGCCAACCATGCGCTGGTCCAGTTTTTCATCGTCTTCATCTCCTGGCTTCCTACTCATCCAAAACCTTCAGGCGATACAGGCGCACCGGGCCCGGTCCGCCGTCGTCCACCCAGAGCGCCTCATGGGTCTCGCTCGTCAGGGTGCCGTCCGAGACCCACACCCAGCGGCGGTCCTCCAGCTCGTCCGAGTGCTGCTTTTCGTAGGTCACGCCACGTTGCAGCGAGCCCCACCACATCTTCACCCCGCCATCCTCCTCCGCCTGAGCCTCGACCAGGTGGACCTCTCCCGGAAGCGGTTCGCCGTCGCTCAGGACGCCGTCCTTGGCCAAGTAGAATCCCTCGACCTCGTAGCGCTGCGCCGCCATGCCACGGCGGCAGACCTGCACCTCGACCTCCTGGAAACGGTGCAAATCCTGCAAGAAATCGTCTTCGGAACGCCCGCCGCCGCCCCAGCCGCCCGCCTTAAGGCCCTCGACGGAGAACGAGCAGTCCACCCACTCCCCTACGACGGCCCCCTCCAGGTCCAGGCGCTGGAAATAGTAGTGGCTGCCCCCTCGCCAGCGGATCACGGCCGACGACGGGAGCACGTCATCCGCCTTGAAACGCACTCCGATTTCGTCGATTCCGAGCGAAACAAGGTCCCAAACCGTGCTGTTGGTCGCCGCCACCACGCCGATTTCCGGCACGGGGGCCCCCGCCTGGGACTCGAAAATCAGTTCCTCCCCCCCCCAGGATACACCTGTCCAGATGGCAAAAAGGCCAAAAATTACCGAAAAAATGAATATTTTGCGCATCATGGCACGACTCCCTGGGTCGCCTTGATTCTCTCCCGCCCGGAGCAGAGATTCAAGGCGAAAAACGGGCTTGAAATTCGACGGACCCCGTGATAAAATTAAAAAAAATGGTCTAAAATGGCTTGTTTTGAAAAAACAAAGGCCCAAGCGGCGGACCCGGGGGGGCATAAGGCAAAAAAGGCGATCCCGACCGGGCGGCGAATAAAAAAAGCCGGGCTGTCCCCCCCGAAAAAGCCCATTAACGCCCTTTGGGCGGGGCGGAGACGGAGGCGGGAAGCAAATGGAGGGGGGATTTGGACGGGATTTTAGCGGCCGCAAGGGGGAGCGAGGGCGGCCCGCCCGGCGATCGGGCCCTACCGAATGGGACGACACCTCCGCGAAGGGGATCGGCAGGGAAAATTTGCGATTTTATGGTGGAGAATTGGGGTTTTTGACGATTTTTGGGCGGATGATGGGGCGGTGCAGAGGCAGAGAATGGGGAAAAAAGGCCCCGAGGGGGAACCTCGGGGCCGGGGGCGGACGTCGGGACGGGACGCCGTCGGGCGGGCGATCAGGCGTTTTCCTGGGCGCCGTCGAAGAGGACTTCGCCGGTTTCGCCGTGCTGGATGCGGAAATCCTCGATGTGGATGTTTGCGTCGCTGACGAAGGTCAACTGCGTGCCGCAGCGCTTTTCGAGGTCGATAAGGACCTGCTCGTCCTCGCGGCGGAGGCGGTCCATGATCATCGGGTTCACGGAGATGCGCAGGGGCATTGCGCCGCGGTGGGCGTTGCGCTTGAGGACCTCGATGATGCGGCGCTGGATGCGGACGGACATCGACAGGGTCGACAGCACCTTGCCGCGGCCGTGGCAGTAGGGGCAGTCGGTGAAATTGGCCGACCGGAGGGATTCCTCCATGCGCTGGCGGGTCATTTCGATCAGGCCGAGGGCGGAGACGGGCAGGACGTTGGTGCGGGCCTTGTCCTTGAGGAGGGCCTCCTTGAGGGTGCGATGGAGGGCGGCCTGGTTCTTTCGGGATTTCATGTCGATGAAGTCGATCACGACGAGTCCGCCGACGTTGCGCAGGCGAAGCTGGCGGGCGATTTCGATGGCGGCCTCGGTGTTGACCTGGAGGATGGACTCCTCCTGGGTCTGTCCGCCCTTGTGTCGTCCGGTGTTGACGTCGACGGCGACGAGGGCCTCGGTTTCGTCGAAGTAGAGGTAGGCGCCGGACTTGAGCCAGACTTTGCGGCGGTAGACGTTGTTCAGCTGGCGTTCCGCGTCGAAATGCTCGAAGATCGGCGTCGGGCCGTCGTAGATCTTGATCTTGTTGCGGGCGCCGCGGGAGATGCGGGAGGTGAGGTCGCGGATACGCTCGTAGGTCGTGGGGTCGTCGATCACGACGCGGTCGATGTCCTCGGTCAGGTAGTCGCGGACGACGCGTTCGACGAGGTCGGGTTCGCGGTAGAGGAGCGCGGGTGCGGGCGAGTTCTTGATGCCGTTTTCGATCTGCTGCCAGATGTCGAGGAGGCCGCGCAGGTCCTGGACGAAGGAGGAGGCGCGGGTGCCGACGCCGGCGGTCCGGATGATGAAGCCGAGGTTCGTCGGGATGGGCAGGCGGCCGAGGACCTTCTTGAGGCGGTCGCGCTCCTCGTTGTCGGAGACCTTGCGGGAGACGCCCTTGAGCTTGGAGCCGGGCATCATCACGAGGTAGCGGCCGGGGATGGAGAGGTTGGCCGTCACGCGGGGGCCCTTCGTCGAGATGGCGCCCTTGGTCACCTGGACGATGATTTCGCTGCCGGGGGGGAAGAGCTTGGCCATTTCGCCGGGCTGCATCTTCTTGCGGCGGGGGCGGTTGGCGGCGACGCCTTCCTCGGCTTCGAGGCGGGCGGTATCCTCGGGGATCATGTCCCAGTAGTGGATGAAGGCGTTCTTCTTCATCCCGATGTCGACGAAGGCGGCCTGGAGGCCGTCCTCGAGGTTCTGGATGCGCCCCTTGAAGACCGAGCCGACGATGCGCTCCTCGGTCGGGCGCTCGATGAAGAACTCTTCGAGATGGCCCTCCTCGAGGACGGCGACGCGGGTCTCCAGGCTTTCGGCGTTGACGATGATCTCGCGCTTGATCTTCTTGCGCAGGCCAATCATTTCCAGGAATTTCTTGAACATAGCGTTATCCTATCGTTTCGGTTTCGCGCCGCTTCCGGCGCACATACACACTTTGGACCAGGCCGAATGCCGCCAACGTCGAAAGCATGAACGAGCCGCCGCTGCTGACAAGCGGGAGCGGGAGCCCCGTGATGGGCAGCAGCCCGATGGTCATTCCGATGTTGACGAACACATGGCAAAAGAGCAGGCCGGCGAGGCCTGTGGCGAGGAGGCTTCCGGATGCGTCGGGGGCGCGCAGGGCCGTCCGGAAGTAGCAGAAGAGGAGGACGACGAAGAGGAGCAGGAGGATGCAGCTGCCGCGGAAGCCGGTCTCCTCGGCGATGACGGGGAAGATGAAATCGCTCGGGGAGACGGTGCGGGGGAGGAAGCCGAGGACGTTCTGGACGCCCTGCAGGAACCCCTTGCCCGCCCAGCCGCCGGAGCCGACGGCCGTGGCCGACTGGATGGCGTTCCAGCCGGCGCCGAGGGGATCGCGCTCGGGCTGGAGGAAGGTCAGGATGCGCTCCTTCTGGTAGTCGCCGAGGACGAAGAGCCAGGCCAGGGGGGCGGCGGCGGCCGTCAAGAGGGCGCTGCCGATGAAATAGCGCCATTTCATGCCGGCGGCGAAGAGCATGGCCAGGACGGTCGGGAAGAGGATCAAGGCGGTGCCGAGGTCGGGTTCGAGGAGGATCAGGACGAAGGGGACGGCGGCGAGGGCGACGACCACCGCCATCAGGCCGAGCGAATGCGGCGGGAGGGCCGGATTGCCCAAAATGCGGGCCAGGAGGAGCACCAGGGCGACCTTGGCGAACTCGCTCGGCTGGACGGGGACGCCCATGACGTCGAGCCAGCGGTAGGCGCCAAAGACCTTCTTGCCGGCCACCAGGACCAGGATGAGAAGGACGACGCTCACGAGCCAGATCGCCCAGGCGTGGCGGATCCAGACGCGGTAGTCGACGAGGACCAGCGCGAGGGCGAGGCCGCCGCCGATCATCGCCCAGACGATCTGCTTCGAGAACCAGGTCCCGGCGATGCCCGTATCCTCGCCGCGCCACGAGGCGCTGTAGATGAACGCCAGGCCGACGGCGATGAGCGCCATGGCCGCCAGCAGCGCCATCCAATCCTGGCGGAGGAAGAGGCGCCATCCGTTCTTGAGCCAACGGAAGGAGATCATGCGGCCTCCCCCTCCCCTGCCGCGGCGTCGGCGTCGCCGGGCTCGACGTTTTCCAGGATGTCGATGAAGAGCTTGCGGACGAGCGGGGCGACGGTCGCGCCGCCGCTGTCGCCTTCCTCGACCAGGAAGGCCAGGGCGTAGCGCGGGGCATCGTAGGGGGCGAAGGCGACCAGCCAGGTCCACTTCTGGCCCGACCCCTTCGCGCCGTGCTCGGCCGTGCCCGTCTTGGCGGCGAGCTCGAACCCGGGGCGCTGGTCGTCGACCCGGGCGCGGCGGCCGGAGCCGTCGGAGGCCTGGACGACGTCGCGCATCCCTCGGCGGACGACCGCCATGTCGGCCGCCGTCCAGGGGGCGGGGCCGTCGTGCTCGACGCGGACGGGGGGGACGGCCTCCTCGTGGCCGTCGGGGCCTGTCTTCGAGAGGATGAGGCGCGGCTTCCAAAGCGTTCCGCCATTGGCGAGGGCGGCCGTATACATGGCGATCTGGAGGGGCGTGACGACCAGGGCGCCCTGGCCGATGGCGATGTTGCACGTGTCGCCGTTCAGCCAGCCGCCTTCGTTCGGCTTGTTCTTGCGCTTCCAGGCGTCGTCGGGGACCAGGCCTGCGCGTTCGCTCAGGCAGATGCCCGTCTTCCGGCCCAGGCCGAAATAGCGGGCCATGTCCTGGATGGGCTCCGGGCCGCATGCGAGGGCGGCGTGGTAGAGGTAGACGTTGCAGGAATAGCGGATGGCAAGCGGCAGGTCGATGCTTCCGTGGCCCCATTTCTGGGCGCAATGGAAGGCCTTGGTGCCGAGCATGAAGGTGCCGGTGCAATCGTAGCGGCGTTCGGGGCGGAGGGTGCCCGAATGCATCGCCGCGAGGAGGGTGATCGGCTTGAACGTCGAGCCGGGGGCGTAGCCGCCCTGCGTCGCGCGGTTGACCAGGGGGTGTGCAGGGTCGTTCAGGAGGTCCTCCCAGTCCGCGCGGGCGATGCGGGGGACGAAGCGGTTCAGGTCGTAGGCCGGCGCGCTGGCCATGGCGAGGATGTCGCCGTTGCGGGGATCGACCACCACGACGGCCCCGCGGCGGCCCGCCAGCGCCGACTCGGCCGCCTGCTGGATGCGGACGTCGATCGAGAGGCGCACATCCTTGCCCTGGCCGGCGGGGCGCGAATTGCCCTCGATTTCGCGGTATTTGAAGCCTGCGACGTCGATCTGCATCTCCAGGCGGCCGCCGGAAGGGGCGCGCAAATCCTCGTCGAGGCTCTTTTCGAGCCCTTCGCGTCCGGAAAGGTCGGGCAGGTAGTAGCTGTAGGTGTAGTCCTCCGCCTCTTCGCCGGTCGCCTCCGCCTCCTCGACCTCGGCCTCGGCCAGCGAAGCCTCGTTGGCGCGCCCGACGTAGCCGATGACATGGGCGGCGAGGCTGCCGAACGGGTAGTTGCGGCTCGGCTCGACCGTCAGCTCGACCCCCTCGAACTCGTCCGCGTGCTCGGCAAAGCGCGCGACGGCAGTCTCGTCGAGGCCCGTCCAGGCGACGAGCGGCAGAGGGGTCCGGCGGTTGAGGTGCACCAGGACGTCCTGCCGCGTCAGGGGGGCGGGGCGGTCCATCGTTTCGGCGAGGCGGTCGATCACGTCCATCACGGCATCCACCGTGCGCTGGCGGGGGCCAGAGCGGCGCATCGTCTCGACGTAGATGGAGAGGCAGTAGCTCGGGTCATTGTCCGCCAGGGCGACGCCGTTGCGGTCCAGGATGCGGCCGCGGACGCCCGGGAGACGGACGCTACGGATGCTTTGGCGGGCCATCCGCGCCTGGTGGACGCCCGGCTGCGTCATCTGGAGGGCCCAGAGCCGGGTGGCCAGCACGCCGAAGCAGGACAGCATCGCGAGGGCCAGCAGGGCCAGGCGCCACGGGAAGAAGAGCTGCAGGTTGGCGTTGCGCGAGCGCATCTCAGATTCGCGCCTCCAACGTGCCCAGCCGCCGTTCCATCGCGCGCAGGAGGGCGAACAGCAGCGGCATCACCACGGCGCCCAACACGGCGGCGCCGCCCATGCGCTCCAGGATGTCGCCGGCCCCCAGGGTCGTCAGGCCCTTGAAGCGCAGGAGGAGCCCGAGGACCAGCGTGCTGACGGCCGAGCAGAGGGCGCCGAGCATCATCGCCACGAGGGCCCGGTCGGGGAAGAAATCCTCTCGCAGGACCATCGCGACCGTCGCGGCCGCCAGGAAGGAAAGCGAGGAGACGCCGAACGGGACGAGGCTCATCGCGTCGGCGAGGACGCCCGCCGTCAGGGCGACCCACATGAAATGGCGGGCCTTCTTGTGGGTGGCCACGTAGAGCACCACGCCGAGCAGGACGGGGAAGGCCGGTTCGCCGAGATGGGCCCAGGTCGGGACCAGCGCCTGGACCGTGCCGGCCGCCAGCAGCCAGAAAAGGACGAGGAGGAGGACCATCATTCGGCCAGGCCCTCCTCGCCGTCGAAGCCGTCGGCGGCGGCGCCATAGACGTCGCTGCCCGCCAGGCGGGCCTCGCGGGCGCGCTCCAGGTCGTCGGCCGTTGCGATGACGAACGCGTATTCCAGCAGGCCCATCTCCGCCGAAAGCTCGATCCAGGCCCGCTGGTAGAGGCCCGACTCGTCCGCCTCGACCGCCACGACATGGCCCACCAGGAGGCCGCGCGGGAAGACGCCGCCCAGGCCCGACGTCACGACCTCGGCGCCGATCGCGACCGATTCGAGGCGCGGGATGTATTCCATCCGGCACAGCGGCGCCTTCCCCTCGCCTGCCGTATCCTCGCCCTTCGCCCCCTGGAGCACCCCGAAGACGGCCGACGAGGCCAGCTGGACCGACACCTTGCACGTCGGATCCGTCAGCAGGAGGACATCCGCGGTGCTGGCGGAGGCCGAGACCGTCCGGCCCAGGAGGCCGTCCGCCGTCAAGACGGCGCGTTCCGCGGCCACGCCGCCTTCGACGCCCTTGTCCAGGCGCGCCGTCTGCCACCAGCCAGTGCTGTCGCGTCCGACGACCTCGCAGGAGACCAGGTGGCGCGCGGAGCGCTCCCGGAAGCCCATCTGCTTGCGCAAATCCTCGTTGTCGCGCTCGGCCTCCGACAGGCGGCGCACCTCGCTGCGCAGGTAGGCCACCTCCTCCGTGAGGGCGCGGTTCTCCTGGGCCAGGTCGCCGAGGCCGCGGATGTAGCGGAAGATCTCCCCGACCTCGCGCATCCCCCCGCTCACGACCAGCTGGAGGGGGCTCAAGCCGTCGCGGACCGCCCCCTTGACGCGCGCGCTGGTCGCGTCGGGGAGGTTCATCATCGCGAGCACCACGAGGGCCACGATGCAAATCGCTATCCACTTCTTCTCTTTCATCGGCTTGTCCGGTCAAATCGTTCCGGAACACGCCCGACTACGTGGTTTCTAGCGGGAATCCGCGCCTGGACAGTCGCACGCATCGCCGCGCCGGGTCCGTTCCGGCGGCGGCCGCCCGTCGAGGGCTAGTCCGTGCTTTGCAGGCGCGTCAGGTAGTTGAGTTCGCTCAGGACCTTGCCGGTCCCTTCGGCGACGGCGCTCAAGGGGTCTTCGGCCACGTGGACCGGCAGGCCCGTCTGCTCGGCGATCAGCTTGCTCAGGCCGCGCAGCTGCGACGTCCCGCCCGCCAGCACGATGCCGCGGTCGATCAGGTCCGCCGACAGTTCCGCGGGGCAGCGTTCCAAGGTCACGCGGATGCCCTCGATGATGGCCCGGACGGGCTCCTCGAGGGCCTCGCGGATCTCCTCGGAGGTGATGGTGAGCGTCTTGGGGAGGCCCGCGACCAGGTCGCGCCCCTTCACCTCCATGCTCATCTCCTCCTCCAGCGGATACGCCGACCCGAGCGTGATCTTGATTTCCTCGGCCGTGCGCTCGCCAATCTGCAGGTTGTAGACCCGCTTCATGTACTGGACGATGGCCTCGTCCATCTCATCCCCGCCCGTACGCACGCTCTTGCTCTGGACAATGCCCGACAGCGAGATGATCGCCACCTCGGTCGTGCCGCCGCCCATGTCCACGATCATGTTGCCGGCGGGATCCTGGACGGGCAGGCCGACCCCGATGGCCGCAGCCATCGGCTCTTCGATCAGCAGCACGCTCCGGGCCCCGGCATGCATGGCCGAGTCCTTGACCGCTCGTTTCTCAACTTCCGTGATCCCGCTAGGGACCGATATCACCACCCGCGGCCGCACCGCCCACCATTTGCGCGGTTGCGACTTCTGGATGAAATACCTCAGCATGGCCTCCGTGACTTCGAAGTCGGCGATCACGCCGGCCTTCATCGGGCGGATGGCCACGATGTCGCCTGGCGTGCGGCCCAGCATCCGCTTGGCCTCCTCGCCGACGGCCAGCACCCGGTTGGTCCCTTGGTGGATGGCCACGACGGAAGGTTCCCGGATGACGATGCCGCGATCCTTCATGTAGATCAGGATGTTGGCCGTCCCCAGGTCGATGCCGATGTCGTTCGAAAAATATCCCAGAAGCCCGCTGAACATAATTGGACTTGTTCCTATCTTAAATTGGTTCTCGTTTTCTTCCGCTTGCTAAATCGCGGTTTCCTTACCATCCCGAAGCCCCCCCGTCAAGCGAATATCCGCGTGCGACCGCATAAACCCGGGCGGCGCGGCCCCGGCAAGCGCCTCCGGAGGCCGCGAGGCCGCCGCTTGCGGAGCGGGGGGCGCTAATGCGTCCCGTAGGCCTTGCGCGCCTTGAAACCGCCCGGCTTGCGGCCGAACCCGCCGGAAGGGCCGCCAGCCTTTGCGCCAAAGCCGCCCTTTTTCCCGAATGGCTTCTTCCCGCCGAATCCTGGCTTCCCGAAGGGCTTCTTGCCGCCAAAACCGGGCTTCCCGAAAGGCTTCTTGGCAAAGGGCTTCTTGCCGAACGGCTTGCGGCCGAAGGGCTTATGGGCGAACGAACCGCCCTCCTCCTCGGCGCCATCGAACCCCTCGCCATCGCGGAACGGACGTTCGAATTTCCGCCCGAAGGGCTTCTTGGCGCCGAAACCGGGCTTCCCAAAAGGCTTCTTCCCGAACGGCTTGGGGCCGAAGGGCTTCTTGCCGAACGGCTTGCGTCCGAAGGTCTTGCGGGCGAAGGAGGCCTCCTCCTGGAGCTCCATCCCGTCCTCGGCGGGCAGGTCCTGGCCGACGCTCTCCAGAAGCTGGCCCTCCTGGTCGGGCGCCGCGTCTTCCGCCTCACAGGGCTTGCGGCGGAAGGGCTTCCGGGCGCTGAAGGGCTTCTTCCCGAACGGCTTGCGTCCAAAGGGCTTCTTCCCGAACGGCTTGCGAGCGAAGCCTTCGCCCTCGGCGCGGGCGCCGTCGAAGGCCCCCTCTCCCTCGCCGTCGAAGTCGCGAGGACGCTTGAACCCGGGCTTGGGGCCGAAAGGCTTCCGGTCGCCGAACGGCTTGCGCCCGAACGGCTTCTTGCCCGCCTTTTCGTGAACGGCCGGGCGCGCAAATTTCTTCCGGGGGCGCCCAAAGGACTGGAACCCTGTTTCGCTGGAACTGTCGTCGTGGAAGCTCATGTCAAAAACCTTTCATTTTCCGCCCGTCCGGTCCGGGCGCGGGAACATTGCACCAGCGATGCCCCAAAAGCAAGCCCAATAACGCCGTCGGGACACATTCCGCACGTGGCAGCGAGGACAGGCACCGGAAGGGAAGGCGGCGAGCAGGCGGGAACGTCCCGCCCGCCCCTCCCCGGAGGTGGGCCCCCCGGGCCTATCGCGCGGCGCGGAAGGTGACGCGGGAGAGGATGCGGAGCTGGTAGAGCGTAAAGCCGACCAGGAGCGTCGCCAGCATCCAGGCGGCGGCGGTCGCAGGGCCGAACCGCAGGAACAGGAACGCCTTGTAGAAGATATGGAGGCCGGCCACCTCGGTGCCGGCCCCGCCGCCGGTCATCGCCAGGACGTTCGCCTCGGCTTGCCACGCAGCGATGAAGACGCCGACGAACTGGATCAGGATCAGCGGGCGCAGGATGGGCACCACGACGAAGAGGACCTTGTCGGTGAACGTCGCGCCGTCCATGTCGGCCGCCTCGTAGAGCTCGTCCGGGACGCCCTTGAGGGCCGCCAGGTAGATCAGGCATCCTGGCCCCATGCCGGCCCAGAGCATCGGAAGGACGCAGGCGAACAGGGCCGTCTGCGAGGAATCGAGCCAGCGGACCGGCTCCGGGAGCGTGGCGGCGAGCCATCCCCAGGCACCGGAGCCGGCGGGCACGGCGGCCCAGATGTCGCCCAGCGGCGCCCAGGCGCCCGCAGCCGCCAGGGCCGCCGCGGCCAGCGTCGCCGCCGCCGTCCAGCGACGGCCGTGGCGCACGATGCGCAACGCCAGATGGAGGCCGGCCGCCAGCGCCGCGCCGCCCAGCGCCATCCACACCCAGGCGGGAGCCGCCAACACGATGCGGTTGACGATGCCGGCCTCGGACGGCTCGTAGAACGTCTTCCACAGCAGGATGACGACCAGGCCCGTGATGGCGGCGGGCAGATAGAAGAGCAGGCGGAACAGAACCTTCCCGTGCGGCACCTCCTGCAGCAGGACGGCCAGCAGGACGGGTGGGACAAACGTCAGGCCGATGACCCATCCGGCATAGCGCGCGCTGGTCCAGAGCGCCTGCCACCAGCCGGCATCCCAGAGCAGGTTCGCAAAATTGTCTAGCCAGGTGAAGGTCGAGGCGCCAAAGATCCGGTAGTCGTAGAACGCCATCGCCGACCCGCGGACAAGCGGGATGTAGGCCCAAATCAAGATCGTCAGCGCCGCCGGCGCCAGCAGCAATGCCGCCCCCCACGGGAAGCGGCGCTTGCGCCGAGGAGCCGGCGACAGCCCGCCGGCCGGCTTCGGCCCCGCCTTTTTCTCCGCCTTAGCCGGCCAAAAGATACGCGCCATCTGCCGCGCCGCCGCCACGATGCCGGCCAGGATGCACAGCAGCAAAACACCGGCGGCCAGGCGGCGCTTCCGCATTTCGCCGGGCAGGACGCGGCCCAGCAGCTCGGCGTCGGCCTGGACCTTGGCGTCCCCGAGCAGGCCGAGGAGGACCGCACGGCGCTCCGCCGCATCCGCAGGGAGGCGTCCCGACAGCGAAAGCTCCTCGGCGCGCCGGATCGGCACCGTCAAGATGTCGTAGAGGGCATTGGCGTTCTGGCCGTAGGGCTCGGGCTGGGCCTCGTCGAGGGCGATCCGCATGATTTCGCGCCAGCCGTCCGGCAGCTCGTCCGCGACATGGGCATAGCCCAGCGACTCCAGGACGTCGGCGTCGAGGAAGCGCCCCATGCCGCCCTCGACCAGGAAGCGCGTGCGGATGGCCGTTGCCTCGGGGCTGTTCTGGAAGGCCATGTATTCCCAGGCCGCGTCGCGCACCCAGGCGTTGGTCGTCCCGGCGAAAAGGCCCATCATCCGCGAATTGATCTCCGTCCCGCGGCAGGCGGGGCCGATCGGCATGGGCGCCAGGCCTGTCAGGTCGGGGTTCAGGTTGGCAAAGAGGGCCGGATCGATGTAGGCGAAGCGCATCCCCAGCTGCCCGTTGCGCCACTTCTGCGACGATTCCGACGTATCCTTGACCACGTAGCCGCGCCGCCGCCGCCCCTGCGCATCGGTCCACGCCTCGGTCGTCAGCGCGACGTAGAAGTCCAGCGCCTCGGCCCCCGCCTCCGTCGCAAACGCCGCCGTCCATTGCCTTTCCTGTGCATCCCAGGCCAGCGCGTCGCCGCCCGCCCCCCACAGGAACGGCAGCCAGAGGTAGGACTCGTCCTTTCCGCGCGACAGCCCCACCCCGTAGACCCCGTTCGCCGGGTCGCAGATCGCCTGGCACGTCGCCTTGAAATCGGCCCACGTCCAGTCCGGCGCCGGCGCCGCCACCCCCGCCCGCTCGAACAGGTCCTTCCGCCACAGGACGACGCGGCCGAGCGGCGGGCTGCTCGGGATTGCCCAGAAATGCATCCGGCCGTCGGCCCCCTCGCGCTCGACGACGGGGCGGATCTTCGGGTGCACGCGCCGCGCCAGCTCCTCCGGCGGGAATTCCGCAAAATAGCCGTCCAGCGGGGCCAGGAAGCCCTGGCGGATGTAGGTGTCCGACTGCCGGAAGTTGACATAGAGGACGTCGGGCGCGACATTGCCCGCGATGGCCAGCAGGGTCGATTCGACCCCCTCGACCTGGATCCCGGAAAACCGGTGCAGCGCCACCCGGACGCCCCGGCCGTCCGGCAGCCCCTCGTCGCGCGCCGCCGCCCGTGCCGCCAGCCGAGCCCCCGCCCCCTCCTCGAAAGCCTTCAGGACGGCCAGTTCGCCGCGCGTAGCCGGGTCGGTGCGCGAGGCGTCCGGCAGGTCGAAGACCGTCAGGTGGACGATCCGCTCCGTCGGCGCATCCTCCACCCAGCCGGCCTGCGCCGCCGCCGCCATCGACAGCAGCGCGACGGCCATCCGCGCCAGGGCGGCTTTCCAGCACCGCGCCATCCGGCCCGCCCGCCTACGCCAGCCCCGCCGCGACCTTCCGCACCTGGTCGGCCGTCGCCGCGACCGTCCCCGTGTCCAGCGTCTCGTTCAGCGAGTGCGGATGCTCGACCGTCGGGCCGATCGACACCATCGGGAGTCCTGGCATCTTCCGCCAAAACGCAGAGCATTCCAGCCCGACGTGCGCCTTGACCGCCCGGCATCCCGTGCCCGCCGCCACGGCCTTGTCCACCCAGGCCGACGGGGCCGGATTCCACGGGGCCGCCCCTTCCGGCGGCGTGCACTCGAACCCCAGCTCCGCCCCCAGCCGCCGATAGGCCTCGCACCACTCCGCCAAGGCCTCGTCGCTGTGCGCGCGGACCGTCACGACCACCCGTGCCGGCGCATTCGGGACTGCGTGCATCAGCGAGGCGATCCCGATGTTCGCCGACACCTCGGGACACCCCCCCTCCCCCGCCTTCAGGACGCCCGACGGGCACCGGCCCAGCAACTCCAGGAACTCCGCCGAATCCTCCGCCGAGAGGCAGTAGACGCTCGCCTTCGCCTCCGTCCCCAGCGCCCCGACGGGGATCGACGCCCCGGCCGGCGCCCCCGCCAGCAGCACGCCCCGCAACGTCGTCAGGTCATGCGGCGTCCCGGGATGGTTCGACGTAAACGTCAAGATCGCGTTCTGCGGGATCGCGTTCCCGGCCGAGCCGCCCACGAACGCATGGATGCGCGGCCGCAGCGTCGACAGCCCCAGCGCCATCGACTTCGCCAGCACCAGGATCGGGTTCGGCACCCCGCGCCCGATGTCCATCCCCGAATGCCCCCCGGGGAAATCCCGCAGCGCCACCGTATAGGCATGGGCCGCCGGCGCCGGTTCCCAGCTCCCGAACTTGCGGCTCAGCGTCAGGATCTTGCAGCCCGCCGACGCCACGCACGCCTCGCCCGCGCGCTCCCAGTCCACATTCAACAGCCCCTGCGCCCCCTCCAGCCACGACACGTCCAGGTTCTCCGCCCCCACCATCGTCGTCTCCTCCTCCACCGTAAAGATCGCCCGGAGCGCCGGATGGCTCGCCGGCGGGTCGGCCAGGACGGACAGGATGATGGCGATCCCGATGCCGTCGTCCGCCCCCAGCGTCGAGCGTTCCGCCCGCAGCGTCCGACCATCCGCGGCCAGCACGGGGACGGGCGTCCCGTCGGGATCCGGCGCCGCCACCATGTCCAGGTGCGCCTGCAGGATGACCGCCCCCTCCCCCTCGCGCCCGGCCGTCGCCGGCAGGTCCAGGCGCACATTCCCCGCCGTGTCGCGGCGCCCTTCCAGCCCGCGCGCCTTCGCCCAGCCGAGCACGAACTCCGCCACCGCGCCTTCGCGGCCCGACGGGCGCGGGATCTTCGCAATCTCCAAAAACAAGTCCACGATGCCCGGCACGCGGCCGTCCGACACCTGAATATCCATGGCAAAACCTCTTTCCCGGCGCACACTTCCGCGCCGTCCCCCCATCCTACCGCCCCGCCCCCCCGTCCGCAAGCCCGACGTTGGCGGCAGGCCCGGCGGATTGCGGCAGGAGCGCGCTCAGGGCATGCCGGGCCAGGTCACCTTGATCAGGTAGAACACGGGCGAGGAGGGCGGTGCCTGGGTGATCGACGTCTGGCTGGCGGGCAGGCCGCCCTGGACCTCGGCGAACGGCTGCAGCAGGTTCGTCGTCGACCAGAGGCTGTAGACGCGGCCGGGGGCCGTCGGCCAGGCCAGCGCAACCGTCCCGTCCGCGGCGTCCGCGACGACGCAATGCTCGATGGCCAGGTAGGATGTCGCATCGGCGGCCAGGGTCCCCGCAACATATTCCGACCAGTTGTCCACCCCGTCGCCGTCGCTATCGGCCGTCCTGGACACGTTGGTCACGCAGCCGAACTGCTCGATTTCCCACTCGTCGGGGAAGCCGTTGGCGTTGCTGTCGACGGACGCCAGGGTGATGGACTGCACCGCCGACCATCCCGAGGCGACGTCCCCGCCGTAGTCCGTCCTGACCCGCACATAGTAGGGCGTGTCCGGCGAGAGCCCCGCAAAGGCATAGGACGTCCCCGCCGTCGTCGTGTCGACCAGCACGCCCGAAAGGTCGCGGAACGTGACGCCGATGTCGTCGACGTAGCGCTCCGCCGTCCCGGAGGCCCGTCCGTCGCGGAACCGGACGCGCACGCTCGGCCAGCGCGACAGGTCCTGCGTGCAGCGGACGATCGCGGTAGAGCTGCCCGTCAGCGTGTTCGTCGCCACGGGCGTCCAGGAATCCGGCGCGGACGGCACGGCCACCTCGAGCACCAGCGGCCATTCCGCCGTGTTGCCCGTCTTGCGGATGCCGTAGGTCAGCGTCGACGGATTTTCCAGCCACGGCGAAACCAGCGTTTTGCCCGCCGCCTTGAACACGGCGACGCCGCTCCCCGTCGTGGACGTCCCCGACATCGAATAGCTCGCCTTGTTCGTCGCGACAACCGCCGTCCCCGACCAGCCCGCCGGGTAGTTCGTCGTTCCCTCGAAGTCGACCGCGATCGGGGCCTGCCCGCCGCCCGACGAGGAAAAGTCCGCCGTGGCCGCCAGCTGGAGGCGGTAGCCGGCCGCCGCCGCCACGGCGCCCCAGCTCGCCTGGAATCCGCTCCCCGTCGCCGCCCCCAGCGCCAGTGTCGGCGCCGTCGCCGTGGCCGTCAGGGAGAACGTGCGGCTTGCCGTCCCATAGGCGTTGCTGGCAATGACGGTCACCGTCCGCGTCCCGAGGTCCGCCGCCGCCGGCGTAAACCGGAGGGTCGCCGTCGCCGACGAGCCCGATGACGACGCCCCCGAAAGCGTCACCGTCCCGGCGGCCGTCGTCGAGGCGACGGAAAGCGACGGCGCGGGCGAGCCCGACGCGCTGACCGTCCGCGTGACCTCGACGCCGATGGGGGTGGACGGGGTCGAGGACCATGCCGACAGCGTCGGGGCCGTCCCGCCGGCCGTCGTCGTGGCCGACGTGGCCGTCCAGATGCCCTTGACCGGCGTGTTCGAGACCGCCTGGATGCGGAAATAATACGTCGTCGACGCCGCCAGGTCCGTCAGCGCCATCTTCTTCGCCGTGGTGCTTTTCGGGAAGCCGGGCACGCGCGCCGCGTCCGAGTAGCGCCCTGCGCCCCCCATCGTGACGCGCAAATTCTTGATGCCGGCACCGCGCAACGACCCCGACGTCGAATCCGCATGGCGCTCCGCGTTCGGCGCCACGATGCGGAACACGATGGACGTCCCGTCGAGCGCCGCCGCCCCCAGCGTCGCCGAAAACGCCTTCCAGCCCGTCGTGTCGCCCGTATCGGACGCCGTCTGCGTCCCCAGCGTGTTCCACGCGCCACCGTCGAGCTTGTAATCCACGCGGATCCGCGTGCATTCCAGCCCGACGGTCGCATTGGCCGCGTTCCAGGCCCCGTTGCTGAACGCCAACGTCACCGACGTCGCCCCGTCGAGCGACAGCGGCGCCGACTGGATGGCCTGCCCGGGATAGCCGACCAGGTAGTGCCCCGCGTAGATGGGCGAAAACGAGTAGCCCGGCCCCGCCGCAAGGTTCGTCGACGTCGTCACCGTGCGCACCGTCCCCGTATAGCACCACGACTGCCCCGGCAGGAACGCGTTCGTGCCCAGCGGCGCCGCCGGGCAGGCCGTCGTCGTCGCCGGATAGGCCGCCGTCGTCGCGTCGACCCGGTAGCCCGTCGCCCCCTGGACCGCCGGCCAGGCGAATGTCGCCCCCGAGGCCGTAAGGTTCGACACGCTCAGCGGCGACACCTCCATCCCCGCGCGGAACGGCAGCGTCGCCGACCACGCCGTCGCCGCAACCGGACGGACGCGCGCATAGTAGAGGCGCCCCGCCGTCAGCCCCGCCAGCGCCAGCGAGTGCCCTGGGACGCTGCCGCCGGACGTCGTCCCTCGGATGTCCAGCCCATGCACCAGCACCGTCGGCCCCGCGGACGACGTGCATTGGATCCTGAGCCGCACCCCCGACGCCCCCGCCAGCCCCGCCGGAATGTTGTAGACGTTCGTCGTGATGGCCGAATTGCTGGGCGCCGGCGCATCGAACAGCCGCGTGAACGTGCCCCCGCCGTCGGTCGAGGCGGAAACCGTCGCCTTGCGATACTCCGTGTTGCTCGTCCCCGCGGCGCGCGTCCGGACGACGATTTGCGTCACCGTCCCGTCGAACGGCGGCGTCACGATGTAGGAATTGCTCACCGTGAGGTAGACGTAGCCCGTATCGCCATAGGTCGTCAGCCCCGGCCGCACCTGCACGTTGTAGAGCGTCCATGGCCGCCCCGCCACGCTGACGCCCGTCGCCGATGTGCCGACGTTGTTCGTCACCCACCCGTCCGTCGCCGAAAAATCGCTCCTCGATTCCGCCGCCACCGTCGTCGCGTAGTGGAACGCCGTGAAGTCGGCATCCGTCGCCACCTGCAGCGAATAGCCGCCCGTCGCCCCCGCCGTCTCCGTCCAGCGCAGCAGCGCCGTCGAGGCCGCGACGCCGTGCACGGAAAGCTTCGACGTATTGTTCGTCGTCCCG
>JAZQOP010000316.1:0-4842 GCA_045627965.1 Kiritimatiellia bacterium
AAGAGATCGACATCCTGGCTCTTGTAGCAGGTCGCGATGAGCCGCCTCAACTGAAGCTTCTCGAAGTTGTCCGCGAAGTACTTGAAGAAGTTGCTCTTGCGCGGATCGTCGCAGTTGCAAAGGACAACCTTGTCCTTGAAATGTGCCTTGTAATGGCGCAATTCGTTTTCAATGTCGACGAGCTGCGTATAGAACTCGTCCTTTTTCTGCTTTCTCGCCTGCGTCAAATCGGCATTTCTCGGCATGCTCGGCATCTCCGTCAGCGCAAAAACGCCGCGGAGACCGTCTCCCGTGCACGAAAAAGAGCGCACTTTCTTTCATGCACTCGACTGAGGCCCGACCAAGAGCCCGTACAGAATACATGAAGAGAAAATGCGCCCAGCTGGGCGCATCTCCACTTACATGCCGTTCTGTACTTTTAACTTGGTCGGTTTCAGTCGAACAGCGTGTAGCTTGGATGCTACAATGATGCGGTCGGGGGGGATGGGGCGGAGGCGTGGGTACGCGTCCGGCCCCGGGGTCGGCGCCGGCCTATGTCGTGTTTCGCGGAGGCGGCCCGATGGGCGGCCTCGCGGAAACAGGGGGAAGCATATCGGGCGGGCGGGGCATTTTCAAGCGGCGTTTTCGGGGGGCCGAAGCGCGGGGCGTCCCGGGCGCCGAGGAGGAGGGTCGGCAGCGACGGTTTTGTCGTGCTTGGATTCCGTCTTGCCCAGGCCGAGGGGGGAGCGTATGCTTTCGGGCGTTCAAAACCACAGACAAGGAGCCCTCCATGAACGTTCCGCTGCTCGACCTCAAACCCCAGTACAAGACCTTCGCCGACGAACTGCGCCCGACGCTCGAAAAGCTGTGCGCGGACCAGACGTTCATCCTCGGGCCGGCGGTCAAGTCGTGCGAGGCGGCGCTGGCGGCCTATTGCGGGGTGCCGCACGCGATCGGCGTCTCGTCGGGCTCCGACGCGCTGATCGTCTCGCTGATGGCCGCCGGGATCGGCTCCGGCGACGAAGTGATCACGACGCCCTACACGTTCTTCGCGACGGCCGGCGCCATCGCCCGCGTCGGCGCCCGGATCGTCTTTGCGGACATCGATCCCGAATCGTTCAACCTCGACCCGGCGAAGATCGAGGAGAAGATCACGCCGCGCACCAAGGCGATCCTGCCGGTGCACCTCTACGGGCGGCTGGCGGACATGGACGCGATCATGGCGATTGCCCGCAAGCACGACCTGCTGGTCATCGAGGACGCCTGCCAGGCGATCGGGTCCGCCGACGCCGCCGGGCGCCGCGCCGGTTCGATCGGCGACTACGGGTGCTTCTCGTTCTTCCCGTCGAAGAACCTCGGCTGCTTCGGCGACGGCGGCCTCGTGACGGCGACGGACGACGCCCGGGCCCACCGCGTCGAAATCATGCGCAACCACGGCATGGAGCCGCAATACTACCACCACTGCGTCGGCGGGAACTTCCGCCTCGACGCGCTCCAGGCCGCCGTGATCGAGTGCAAGCTGAAGTATCTCGACGGCTGGACGGCGGCCCGCCAGGCCAACGCCAAGCGCTACGAAAAGCTCTTTGCGGACGCGGGCCTCTCGCAGGTCGTCCTGCCGAAGCCGGGCCCCGGGCGGCACGTCTACAACCAGTTCATCGCCCGCGTCCCGCGCCGCGACGACCTGGTCGCCTATCTCCGCGCCCACGGCGTCGGCTGCGCGATCTACTACCCGGTTCCGCTGCACGTCCAGGAATGCTTCGCCGACCTCGGCTACAAGGCCGGCGACTTCCCGGAGGCCGAGCGCGCGGCCCTGGAAACCATCGCATTGCCGATCTATCCCGAGCTGACCGACGACATGGCCGCCTATGTCGTCGAGACCATCGCCGCCTTCTACGCCCAGGCGTAGCCGCCCCGGCGAGCCATGCCCCGCCACCCCATCCACCTGCCGCGATTCGCGCCTCCAGGGGATGGCGTGCCTGTCTTCGCGCCCCGTGCCGCCGCCGCCCTCGCCGGGCTGCTGCTGGCCGGCGCGGCGGCCGTCGCGGCGGCCGATCCGCCCTGCGTCCATGTCGCGCATCTCGCCCCGTCGCACACGTCGCTGGCGCTTTCCACCAGCGTCCGCCAGGGCGGAGGGGCAACCTCCGCCAGCTTCCTCCGCGACGTCCCCTGCACCCTGGTCCCGACCCTCGACGCCTTTGCGCGCGACGGCTTCCCCCGCAACCCGCGCACCGACCCCGACTTCCCCTCGCCCGGCACCGAAGGCGTCCCCGTCGCCTTGCGCCTGCGCCTGACGCTCGACCTCCCCGCCGGCCACGTGCTGGCGCCAGGCGACTTCCACCTGCTCGCCGGCGACGCCGACAAGGCGCCCATCCCGCTCGGCCGCGCCACGCTGGGCGACGGCGCGCAGCAACCCATCGACCTCGGTCCGGCGCAAGGGCTGAGCGCCGTCCGGACGCGCACGGACTTCCGCAGTTCGCCCGGCGGCGTCTCCGAATCCTTCCGCATCGCGCTGCGCAACGCGACGGCGCAACGGACCGTCGTCGACGTCGTCGAGACGTTTGCGCGCGGCGGCAGCTGGTCGATCGTCGCCGCCAGCCACGCCCATCGCGAAGGCGAGAGGCCGGACACCGCCGTCTTCCCCGTCACGCTGGCCCCGCACGGCCAGGCCGCCCTGTCCTACACCGTCGAATACGCCTTCCCCGGCGACGAGGAGACCCCCGCCCCATGACCGAACCGCCGACCACCGCCGCCCCGGCGCCCCATCCCGCCCCGCTCTTCGCCGCGCGAGCCGTCTCGGCCGCGACCATCCCGATCTGGATCCTGGCCGTCGTGGCGATCGGCTTCGTGCTGAAGGCGGCGCAATCCGTCGTCATTCCGCTGGTCATCGCGTGGCTGCTCGCCTACGTGCTCACGCCGCCGGTCAACTTCCTGACGCGGCGGTGCCGGATTCCGTCGGCCCTGTCCGTCACGCTGGTCATCCTGGTGGTGGTCCTGCTGGCGGCGACCGCCGGGGCGGGCGTCCAGCAGCGGCTTGTCGAATTCACGAAGAAGTTGCCGGCGTGGCAACCCAAGATCGCGGCGCTGGTCGCCCGATACGTCGACGAGTTCAACATTCCGGAGTCGGCGCTGGCGGGCTTCGACATCCCAGCGGCGCTCACCGACGGGCTCCTGCGCATGACCCGGGTCATCCTGTCGGCGGCGTCCACCAGCACGCTGGCGTTCATCTTCCTGTTCTTCATGCTGCTGTCCAAGCCGTTCTCCGGCTACAAGCTGCGGGCCGCCTTCCCGACGCGCGCCGCCGCGGTCGAGGGGCTGCTTTCGACCATTTCGCGCCAGATTGCCACCTATCTCGGCTCGCTTTTCTTCATTTCGGCGATTACAGGGTTCGTCGTCTGGGGGGCGCTGCTGCTGCTGGGCGTCGAATTTGCCTTTGCGTGGGGACTGCTGGCGTTCGTCCTGAACTTCATCCCGACGGTCGGCTCCATCGTCGCCTCCATCCCGCCCGTCCTGACCGCGATGGCCCAGCATCCCGGCACGCTCGGCCCCGCCGCCGCGACCGCCGCGGTCCTGTTCGCCATCCAGTTCGGCATCGGCAACCTCATCGCCCCGAAGATCTACGGCGACCGCCTCAACCTGTCGCCGGTGACGATCCTGCTGTTCCTGCTGTTCTGGGGCTGGCTCTGGGGCATCCCGGGCGCACTGCTGGCCGTCCCGCTGGCCGCCACCATCCAGATCACTTTGGCGCACATCCCGGACCTCGTGCCGCTGGCGACGCTGATGGGCTCCTCGCGCCACTACGCCAAGCTCCAGCGCCAAGCCGAAAAGGCCGACTCCGGCGACGGCGTCCCCGCCGACGCGCCCCGCCGCAAGCGCCGCCGCCATCGCCGCCGGAAGGCCGGCGGAGGGGCCGCGGAGGGGGCGGAGTAGCATGAAACGCAGCGTCCACACCCCGACGGCCCGCACGCGGCCGCCGAAGCATCCGCGCCTCCAGCTGTTCCTGCGGCGCCTGAAGGCCGCCCTGCTCATCCTGCTGGTCCTGGGCGGCCTGGGGTTCGGCGGCGGGTGCCTCCTGGTGCGGCGCCTCGAACATGGCGCTCTCTTCCATCCGGTCGCCGACCTGCCGAGCACGCCCTACGCCCTCAACCTCGTCCACCAGAACGTGAACTTCCGCGCCGAGGACGGCACCGCGCTGCACGGCTGGTGGATCCCGGCCTCCTATCCCAAGGCCAACGTCGTCCTCTTCCACGGCAACGGCGGCAACATCGCCTACAACCTCGCCCTCGTCCCCTACTTCCACGAAAAGCGCTTCAACGTCTTCCTCTTCGACTACCGAGGATACGGCCGCTCCGAGGGGACCCCCACCGAATCCGGCCTCTACCTCGACGGGCTCGCCGCCTTCGAGGTCGCCCAGAAGATGAACAAGTTCGCCCGCCCGCGCCTGCCGCTCCTCTTCTACGCCCATTCCCTCGGCGTCGCCGTCGCCCTGCACACCGCCGCGACGGCCCCCGTCCGCCCCGACGCCCTCATCCTCGACTCCGGCTTCCACTCCCTCACCAACGTCGTCCGCCTCCTCTATCCCAACCTCCCCGTCGAACGGCTCCTTTCCTCCAAGTTCCCCGCCGCCGAAAGCGCCGCCGCGCTCGAAGGCGTCCCCAAGCTCTTCCTCCATTCCACCGCCGACGAGACCGTCCCCTTTGCCACCGGGCGGCTCCTGGCCTCCGAGGCCGCGCCCCCCAAGCGCATCGTCATCCTGGACGGCGCCCACAACGACCACGCCTGGCTCCTCCCCGACACCCCGGCACGCGCCCAGGTCGACGCCAAGACGGATCGTAGCCATGTCGTTCTGTGGGCCAAGGGGTTGGA
>JAZQOP010000317.1:0-3393 GCA_045627965.1 Kiritimatiellia bacterium
CCAGAACGACTTGGCTACGTTCCGCCTTGCCCCCCGCCCGCCGTGAGATTATGGTGGAACATTGGGCTTTTGGCCCATTTTTGCCCTTTCGCCCCCCGCCGCCGTCCGGTCTCGGGCCTGCGTCCGGCCCCGGCCGGCGACGGGCGTCCTCAGCCCTTTTCGCCCGACTCGCGGCGGATCAGCGCACACGCGATTTCGATCGCCCGCAGCCGACGCCGCAGCAGCGTATCCTGCGACGACCCCGGGCGCATCTTCGGCCGGATCTTCGCGCACTTCTGCCGCACCGACTCCAGCGCCCGCAGCGCCTCCGCCAGCTCCGCCCCCGAAAATCCCGCCCCTTCGCCGTCCTGCGCCTTCATGCCTCGCCCGCCGCCCTCAGCGGATGGACGGCCGCTTGCCCTTGGACTTCTTCTTTTGGGGAGGGGTCGTCCAGAAATCGTCGCCGGGGGGGCCGCGCACCTCGACCAGCTCGATGCTGACGTCCGCGACGGGGACGCTGGCCTCGATCTTCGCCATCGTGTAGCGCTCGTCGAGCGTCAGCCACGTCCACATCCGCCCCTTGCGGATGAACATCCCTTCGAACTTGCCTTCCGGCTCGACCTTCAGGCACTTCACCTTCCCGTAGCGGCCGATCTTGACGGTCTCCTCCTTCTCGGCCGTCAGGAGCATCTCGTAGACCTTGTCGTCGGTCATCAGGTCGTAGTGCCGCTCCTCGCCGGCCTTGCGCAGCGGATCGCGCCGCACCCAGTACATCGTGGCCAGCAGGTCGCGCATGTCGGACCGGATCTCGTAGTCCTTCTTCTTGTCCTTGATCCGCGACCGGTAGTGCGCCATGCCCGCCGCGTGGTCGAACGTCGTGATTTCGTCGTGCGTGTGCCGCCCTTCGCGGTTGACCTTCTCGTAGCTCAGCGGCAGGAACGTGTAGGGGTCGACCACCGTCCGCAGGAACTCCTCGACCGGATAGAGCATCTCGACGATGCCGTTGGACTTCGCGCGGACGACGATCTCCAGCAGCGTCCGCCCCTCCTCGTCCTGGAACCAGTCGACCTTCGCGGAGCCCTCGCCGACCGTGAAGAACCCCCAGTTCACCTCGTAGAGCGCCTCCTCGCCCACGGGGAACCAGAACGCCGGCAGCGGATCGCCAGGCGCGATGCCCGCCGGCCCGTCCGGATACAGCGTCATCCCCTCTCGCGGCAGGTCCACCACCGCCACGCCCGCCCCGAACGCCGCCGCCGCCGCCAGGGCGGCCCACGCGCCCGCCGCCGCGCCCAGCCAGCCGCGCCGCCGCCGCCCGTCCGTCCGCATCCGCCGTCCTCCGCTCCGAACGCCGCGCGCCGCTATTGCGGAATGAACAGCTTCTGCCCCACGCGGATCAGCGACGGATTCGCGATGTCGTTGTATTCCAGCACCACGCTCGTCTTCACGCCGTAGGCCGCCGCGATCGCCGACAGCGACTCGCCGGGCTGCACCACGTGCTCGATGCCCGTATGCGTCCCCGTCGCCTTCGCCCGTCCGCCGCCCGACGACCCGCCCGGCGCCGGCGTCGACTTCTTCACCGCCGCCGCGATCGTCTTGCTCACGCTGCCCATGATCTCGTCGCGGTCCTTGATGCGGTTCTGGTCGACGCTCCGCAGCTGCTGCTGCAACTGCGCCAGCTGGTCCTGCAGCGCCGCCACCTGGGCCGTCGACGCATACGCCGACGCCGTCGAGCTCTGCCGGTAGCGGTCCTGCGCAATGTCGCCGTTCAGCTGTCCCAGCTGCTGCTCCAGCGCATTGATGTGCTGCTGCTGGCGCTGGATCTCCGCCCGCAGATAGCGCAGGTCGTCCTGCGTCGCCGGCGCCGGCGCATTCGGATCCTGGTAGGCCAGGCACCCGCTCAGCCCTGCGGCCGCGGCGGCCAGCGCCAACATCGAAATCCACTGCTTCCTCATCGTCCCTCTCCTTTCCTCGATTCCGTTCCGTTCCGTTCCCGTGCCTCAACGCGCCAGATCCGTCGGCAGCAGCTCCTGGATCTGCTCCGGCATCAGCACCGGCGCCGCCACGTCCTGCAGCCAGTATTCCCGGCCGCGCACGCGGACCGACTTGTCCTGCAGATAGCGGAACTTCGACGCCTCGCCATAGATGTGGCATTGCAAGATCCAGCGCGCCGACGCCGCGTCCCACCGCAGCACCCGGTAGCGCGCCGGCGCATCGTTGAACAGCGGCGCCGCGCGAAGCACCCCCTCGTAGGTCGCCGTCCGCCCCTGCCCGTCCAGCGGAATCAGCTTGAACGACGCCGGCACCCCCGCCGGATTCGCCGAGCCCCTCCTCGCCCCCGCCCCATCCTCCGCCGGAATGCTCGGCAGCACGATCGGCGTCGGCAGCTCAGAGCCCGCCACGCTCGCCGGCAGCGCCGCCACCGCGGGCGTCTCCACCTCCACCGCCGGCACCTCCTGCGCCACCGTCGACGGCGACGGATGCCCAGGCTTCTGGCGCTTCGGCTTCGCCAGCGCCGCGGAATCCTGCGCCGCCGCCGGAGGCAACGTCTCCAGCGCCGGCGCCTCTCCCGCCGCGGGTTCGGCCTTCGGCGCCTTGCGGACACGCTTCGACGCCGGCTTCTCCGCCGCCGGCTTCTCCGCCGCCGCAGGCTTCTTCGGTGCCGCCGCGGCAGGTGCCACCTCGGCGGGCGACTCCGCGGCAGGTGCCACCGCGGCAGGCGCCTCCGCGACGGGCGTCGCCAAGATCGGGTTCGCCAGCGGAGCCGACCGTTCCAGCGGCTCGACGAACGAGCGGCTGATCCACACCAGCGTCCCCTCCGGCGGAGCAATCCGCACCCATTCGCCGACCTCCTCGCGCGGCGACACGGCCGTCCCGCGCTCCAGGACCGTCGCGATCGAATGGTTCTGCGAGGGCCCCGTCCGCACATTCACGCGGCTCCCCGAGATCACGTTCTCCGGGCGCTTCACGAACGCGCCGCTCACCCAGAAGCTCACCCGCGACGGCGGCGCCACCCCCACCCATTCGTCGCCCATCTCGCGCACCTCCAGGCGTTCGTCGTAGTCCGCCTGGCCCAGCACCTCCGAGTTCTCGAAGCTCGGCTTCACGCGCAAATTCACGCGGCTCCCCGTCACACGCACCCACGACTCCTCCGCCGGCGCGGTGCCCGGCGCCGGTCCCGCCGCCCAGGCGCACACCGCGGCGACCGCCAGCGCGGCGCACGTCCATCCGATTGTCTTCCACATTTTCATGACCCCCCAAGACTCCCCCATCCCCCGCCAAAACGCAAGCCCGAATCGCCCAAAAATCGGATTCGCGCCCGATGGCCGAGGCCCCGCCCCATTTTTGCGCCAATCGGCGCCGCCCCGCCCCTTGTCACGCACAAGGGCCGCACGCTCAGGCCGTTCCCCTCATGCG
>JAZQOP010000318.1:0-5447 GCA_045627965.1 Kiritimatiellia bacterium
CACCCACACGAAAGGACCCCCATGATGAACCTGAACGCAACGGCAGGATATCCCCGGGCCTACACGCCGATCCCCGTCGTCATCGAGCAGTCGGGCCGCGGCGAGCGCTCCTTCGACATCTACTCCCGCCTCCTCCGCGAACGCATCGTCTTCATCGGCGACGAGATCACCGACGACCTCGCCAACCTGGTCGTCGCCCAGCTGCTCTTCCTGCAGAGCGAGGACGCGACCAAGGACATCAGCGTCTACGTCAACTCCCCCGGCGGCAGCGTGACGGCCGGCCTCGCGATCTATGACACGATGCAGTTCCTCAAGTGCGACGTCGTCACCTACTGCATCGGCCAGGCCGCCAGCATGGGCGCCGTCCTGCTCGCCGCCGGCGCCCCCGGCAAGCGCCACGCCCTCCCCGGCGCCCGCATCATGATCCACCAGCCCTGGGGCGGCGCGCAGGGCACGGCCAGCGACATGAACATCCAGACCCAGGAAATCCTCCGCCTCAAGGAGTATCTCAACGGCCTGCTCGCCCGCCACACGGGCAAGGACGTCGCCACCATCGCCAAGGACACCGAGCGCGACTTCTTCATGTCCGCCGCCGAGGCCGCCGCCTACGGGCTCGTCGACGACGTGCTCGTCCCCGGCCCCAAGGGCGCCAAGTAGCCCCCCCCGCCGGGCGTCCCGGCCGCGCACCCCGCGGACCGCCGGCGCCCGGCGTTGCAATTCCTCCCCCGCCCCTCCCCCCCGTCCACCGACACCCAAGATTGGAGCGTGCATCATGGCCAAAGGCAAGAAGCCGTTCGACGCCAAGGACACCGACTGCTGCATCTACTGCAAGACCCCCCAGTCCGTCGCAGGCCCCCTCCTCCACCTCGGTCCCGACTTCATCTGCCGCGGGTGCATCTCGGCCATGCACGACCTCTTCGAGCTCTCGCCCGAGGCCCAGGGCTCGCCCGCCCTCCAGCTCGAAGTCCCCGCGCCCAAGGACATCATGAAGGCCCTCGACGAGCACGTCGTCGGGCAGCGCCACGTCAAGAAGATCCTGTCCGTCGCGGTCCACAACCACTACATGCGCGTCAAGGAGCGCCTCAAGAACCCCTCCCGCCGCGGCCGCCGCCCCGACGTGGAGCTGGAGAAGAGCAACATCCTCATGCTCGGCCCCACGGGATGCGGCAAGACCCTCCTGGCCCGGACGCTTGCCCGGCTCCTCGACGTCCCCTTCAGCATCTCCGACGCGACGACCATCACCGAGGCCGGCTACGTCGGCGAAGACGTCGAGAACGTCCTGCTGCGCCTCATCCGCGCCGCCGACGGCGACATCAAGCGCGCCGAGCTCGGCATCGTCTACATCGACGAGATCGACAAGATCGCCCGCCGCATGGAGAACGTCTCCATCACGCGCGACGTCTCCGGCGAGGGCGTCCAGCAGGCCCTCCTCAAGATCATCGAAGGCACCGTCGCCAGCGTCCCGCCGCAGGGCGGACGCAAGCACCCGATGCAGGAGATGCTCCACATCAACACCGAAAACATCCTCTTCATCTGCGGCGGCGCGTTCGTCGGGCTCGAGGACATCGTCAAGCGCCGCAAGGGCAAGGGCGTCATCGGCTTCGAGAAGGCCGCCGGCGAGCCCGCCCGGGACGCCCCGTCCGCCGGCCGCGCGCTCACGTCCGCCGACATCGAGCCCGTCGACCTCGTCCATTTCGGCCTCATCCCCGAGTTCGTCGGCCGCCTCCCCGTCGTCGCCGCCCTCCACGACCTCGACGAGGACGACCTCTACCACGTCCTCACCGACCCCCGCAATTCGCTGATCCGCCAATACGAGAAGCTCCTGGCCCTCGACGACGTCAAGCTCGTCATCCAGGACGGCGCCCTGCGCGCCCTGGCGGGCGAGGCGGTCCGGCGGGGCACCGGCGCCCGCGGCCTTCGCGCCCTCATGGAGGCGCTCATGCTCGACATCATGTTCGAGGCCCCCAGCCTCGAAGGCAAGAAGACCTGCACCGTCACGGCCGACATGGTCCGCGACATGGCCGCCCGCTTCGACTAGCCGGGCGCCCCCCCGCCCCGCCGCCCTCCGCCCCGCACGAAGGAGCCCATCATGACCGCCGTCGGCATCCATCGCCTCTCCTTCCACGCCCCCGCCTACTACCTCGACCTCGACGTTCTCGCGCAGGTCCGCGGCGTCGACCCCGCCAAGTTCCACGTCGGCCTCGGCCAGGACGCCATGGCGCTGCCCCCGCCGGACCAGGACATCGTCACGCTCGCCGCCAACGCCGCCCTGCCCATCCTCGAGGAGCTCGGGCCCGCCGGCATCGACTGGTGCCTGTTCGCGACCGAGTCGGGCGTCGACCAGTCGAAGGCGGCCGCGCTCTTCTGCCACGGGCTGCTGGGGCTTCCCGCGCCGTGCCGCTGCATGGAGGTCAAGGAGGCCTGCTACGGCGGCACCGCCGCCCTCCGCCTTGCGGCCTCCATCGTCGAGGCGCATCCCGCCTCCCGCGTCCTGGTCCTGGCCTCCGACATCGCCCGCTACGACCTGGCCTCGCCCGGCGAGCCCACCCAGGGCGCCGGCGCCGTCGCCATGCTGGTCGCCGCCGACCCCGACATCCTCGTCCTCGACCCGCATCCCGGCGTCCATGCCGCGGACATCATGGACTTCTGGCGCCCCAACTACCGCACCGAGGCCATCGCGGAAGGCCACTACTCCACCCGCATGTATCTCACGACCCTCCTCGAAGCCTACGCCCGCCACAAGGAGGCCGCCGGCGACGCGCTCGCCGACTTCGCGCATCTCGCCTTCCACATGCCCTTCACGAAGATCGCCTGGAAGGGCCTTTCGCGCCTGGCGCGCGCCGACGGCCGCCCCGAGCCCGACACCGCCGAGGCCGAGCGCCTCCTCGCCCCCGCCACCCTCTACAACCGCGCCACCGGCAACACCTACGCCGCCTGCCTCTACGAAGGCCTCTGCTCGCTCCTCGACAACGCCCCGGCGTCCCTCGACGGCCGCCGCATCGGCTGCTTCTCCTACGGCTCCGGATGCATGGCCGAATTCTACTCCGCCACCGTCGTCCCCGGCTATGCCGCCCACCTGGCCGCCGCCCGCCACCGCGACCTCCTCGCCCAGCGCACTCCCCTCTCCTACCGCCAATACGAGGACATCTTCCAGTATGGCGTCCCCACCGACGGCGCCGACCACGTCTTCGCCCCCTACCGCGGCGGCCCCTTCCGCCTCGCCGGCGTCTCCGGCCACAAGCGCCGCTACGAACGCCGCACCGACTAGCCGCGGCGCGGCTCCCGAGGCATTTTCCGTCCTTGCCCTGCGCACGGGTGGCGCGGTAGAGTTCGCGGATGGACTTGCGCAACCGCCGGCTCTGTATCTCCGTGGCCGCCGCCCTCCTGCTGGCGGCGGGCGGCGGCGCGTGGCTCCGCGGGCGGGGGACGGACGCCCCCGCCCCCGCCTCCCGCACGGCGGAAGTCCCGCCCGCCGACGGCGGCCGCCCCGGGGCGGCGGCGGCGTGCCTCCTGCTGGCGGCGGCGCCGGACGCGGCGGCGCTGCCCGCCGGGGCGCAGGCGGTGGCGTGGCGCGGCGACGAGCAGGCGTTCGTCGTCGCCGCGACCCCCGAAGCCCGCGCCGCGATGCTCCGCAGCGGATATGGCGCCTCGGTCCGCCCGATGCCGCACGGCGCAAAGCTTTCGCCGGCGCTGGCGGAAGCCGCCGGGACGGCGCATGGCGGCCGCCTGCGGATTGCCGCGGTCTCGGCCACGGCCGACGGGGCGGAGGCCTTGCGCTCCGCCCTCGAAAACGCCGGCGCACACGCCGTCCGGCTGTCGACCTCGTCGCCGCGACGGGCGATCGCGACGGCCGACCTCGACGCGGCCCGCGCCCCCGAGGTGCTGGCGACCCTGGCGGCATCCGAGGACATCCAGTGGATCGAACCCGCGCCCCAGCGCGTCCTGCTCAACGACCGCGCGCAAGCTGCCGACCGCCTCGCCACGGCCGCCCTGAAGGCGACGGAGGGCCTGACGGGCGCCGGACAGATCGTCGCCGTCGCGGATACGGGCCTCGACTCCGGCGACCTCGCGACGCTCCACCCCGATCTCGCCGGGCGCCTCCTCGACGTCGTGCCCCTCGGCCGCGCCGACGACTGGTCGGACCGCGACGGCCACGGCACCCACGTCGCCGCCTCGCTCCTCGGAACGGGCGCGGCCTCGGACGGCCGCCTTGCCGGCGTGGCCCCCGGCGCGGAGCTCTTCTTCCAGTCCGTCGCGGACGCCTCGGGCGCCCTCTCGGGCCTCCCCGACGACCTCTGCGAGCTCTTCGCCGACGAATACGCCGCAGGGGCGCGCATCGCCTCGCATTCGTGGGGGACGGCCCTGCGCGGCGCCTACAACGTCGATTCCCTCGCCGTCGACGAATTCGTCCACGCCCATCCCGACTTCCTGCTGCTCTTCGCGGCCGGCAACGACGGCGACACGCTCGAAGGCGGCCGCTTCCGCTCCGGCACCATCGCGACGCCGGCGACGGCCAAGAACCTCCTCGCCGTCGGCGCGGCGGAATCGGGCCGCGAACCCGGCGAGGGCGGCCGCACCGCGCAGACCTACGCCGAGGCCTTCGGCTTTGCCGACGAACCCGTCGCCGGCGACCTCGTCTCGGCGCCCCCGCCCGGCGCCCCCGCACCCCAGGGCCTCGCCGCGTTTTCCTCGCGCGGCCCCGCCTCCGACGGCCGCGCCAAGCCCGACCTGGTCGCCCCCGGCACGGACGTCCTGTCGGCGCGGTCGCGCGCAGCCGGCACAAACTACGCCGAATGGGCCTTCGCGGACAACCCCGACTACCTCTTCCTTTCGGGCACGTCGATGGCGGCGCCCCTGGCCGCGGGCTGCGCGGCGCTCCTCCGCGAACGCCTCTGCGGCGCCTACGGCCTGGCCTCGCCCTCCGCGGCGCTCCTGCGGGCCGCGCTGGCCGGCGGGGCCCGCTCGCTGGCGCCGGGGCAGTATCCGCTCGGCTGGGCCCAGGAAATCCCCGACGGCCCGCGCCCGAACACCGCCGAGGGCTGGGGCCAGATCGACCTCGCGGCCACCCTCGCGCCCGCCGCCCCCGCCGCCGTCCTCTTCCTCGACGCCCCGCTCGAACCCTTCGCCTCCGCCGGCGACGCCCCGCACGAATGCGCCTTCGACGTCGTCGACGGCTCCGTCCCCCTCTCCGTCGCGCTCGCCTATTCCGACGCCCCGCCCGCGCTCTCCTCCGCCGTTCGCCTGGTCAACGACCTCGACCTGGCGCTCGTCGCGCCGGACGGCTCCACCTGCCTCCCCTCGCTCGCCGACGCCCCCGACCGCCTCAACGTCCTCGAGACCGTCGACCTCCCCGCCCCCGTCGCCACGGGCCGCTGGACCGCCGTCGTCTCCGCCCACGCCGTCCCCGTCCCGCCGCAGTCCTACGCGCTCTACGTCCGCGGCGGCGT
>JAZQOP010000319.1:0-5687 GCA_045627965.1 Kiritimatiellia bacterium
GCTTCGAGGCAGGCGACGGCCAGGGCGGGGCGGCCGTCCATCAGGTAGGTGCGGGCGAGCTCGGCCAGGGGCTCCGGTTCGAGCGGGGCGCGCGCCATGACGGCGCAGACCTGGTCGGGGCGGACCCGGAAGAGGCCAATGCGCGCAAAGACGCACTGGAACCAGCGCTCGGCGTCGGGGGCGGACCGCAGTCCGACCAGGGCGTCGGCGGGGGGCGCCTGGAAGGCTTCCGGCGGCAGGGGGGCGCCGGAAATCGCCCAGGGGAGGCCGCGCATCAGCCAGGCCTCGGGGGCCAGGACCTCGCCGTAGAGCGGCCCCAGCGTCCAGGAACGGGCCTGGACGACGGCGTTGGCCTCGGCACGGACGGCCAGCTGGGCGACGACCTCGTCCTTCACGCCCATGCCCGTCCAGGCGGAGAGCGGGACGGAGGGGTCCTGGGGGGTCTGGAGCTGGGCGTCGTTCAGGCAGGCGGAGAGGTTTTCGGCGTTCAGGCGGACGGCCATGGCGAAGGCCGAGCGGGCGCTCCGGGCATATCCCGCGCGAGCGAGCTCGACGCCGATGTCGTTGGCGGAGCGCGAGACCAGGGCGCAGAGGAGGCGGCGGTAGTGCGCCTCGGCGGAGGCCGCGGGCAAGGGCTTGGCCTGCCAGTCCGCCAGGGCCTTCAGGAAGGGCTCCTCGCGGCGGAGCAGGGCGGCGGCGTCGAGCGGGACGCCCGGCGGCAGCGGATGCCAGGCATAGCCGCGCGGCTCGGGGGCGCAGGCGTTCCGGACAAATTCGCCGCCGGGCACCAGGACCGTCGATTCCGCGGCGCCGGGCAGGGAGAGGAAGCGCGGGAGGAGCCGGGAATAGTCGGCGCCGGCGTCGAGCAGGTCGGCCAGGGCGGGGACGGCGGCGGCCAGCGCCTTCCGGTAGAGCGGGGACTGGCGGGCCGGCTCGCGGAAGAGCAGGATGTCGGCGTGGCGCCCCTCGGCCGCCAGCGCCAGGGCGTCGTCGAAAAGGCCCCCGGCAAAGAAGACCTCGCGGCCGCCGGCCTCGTCGAGGACGCGGTTTGCCGCCTCCCAGACGGCCGCGCCGGCGCGCGACTCGAGGATCGGGACGAGGTTCCGCGCCACGCCGACCGCCAGGCAGGCGGGCGCCAGGAGCCACGCGAAGGCCGACAGGAAGCGCTTCCAGGCGCGCACGGCGGCGGCGGAATCCTTGAAGGGGAAGATTTCGCCCATGCACCAGAACTCGCCGGCGAGGTAGCCGATCGCGGCCGCGAGGAAGGCGACGGGCAGCAGGAACGGGTCGCCCAGGCCGCCGACGAGGCGCCAGGGCGCATAGGGCGTCCCCCAGAGCAGGACGACGACGTGGGCCGCCAGGAGCAGGCGGATGGCCGTCTGGCCCGGCTCGTAATACCACGGCGAACGGCGCGACAGCGGGAAGAGGATCCACCACGGGGCCATCGCCACGGCCAGCATCAGGAGCATCAGCGGCGTCATCGCGGCGTCCAGGCCCATCGCCGCCGCCTGGCCCGAGGCCATCGCGCCGACGACGGCCGCCACCGACGGATAGAGCTGGTCGCCGCCGTGCCGCCAGGCCCATCCGGCCGCCAGGAAGATGCACGCCGCGCCCGCCAGCATCGGCGCCAGGAGCGCCGCGTAGGGCGCCCCCCGCCCCGCGATGCGCCAGCGGAACAGCTCGCGGAGGGCCAGGAACAGGAGGGCCGGCGTCAGAAGCCAGAACGTCGCGTTCCAGGCGCATCCCAGGCCCCAGGCGGCCCCCAGCGCCGCCAGCCAGCCGACGCGGCCCGAGCGCTGGAACGCCGAGAACAGCCCCGCGCACGACAGCAGCCAGGCCAGGCCGAGCGTTCCGGGGAGCGCGCGGGAGGCGGACCACCACATCGGCGAGGCGACCATCAGGAAGACGCCCGCCGTCGCCGCGGAAAGCCGCCGGGCGAGCGCCTCGCGGCGCACCGTCGCGGCCGTCGCATCCGGCGTATAGAAGAAGGCCACGCGCCCCATCAGCCACGTCAGGAGGCCGACCGAGGACGCGCCCAGCAGCGCGCAGAGCAGCCCCGTCCAGCCCGCGACGCCCAGCCCCGGCAGGTGCCGGGCCAGGCGCATCCAGGCGTCCCAGGGCAGGTTGTCCAGCGGGAGCGACCGGTCGTAGCCGAGGTGCGCCACCATGAAGGCGAGCGACTCGCTTCCCGAGGGCTTCCAGGCCATCGTCGCCAGGTAGAGCCCCAGCGCCGCCAGCCCCAGCGCCAGGCCCAGGTGCCACGGGCGCAGGCGGAACAGCGCCGGCGTGTCCGCCAGGAACTGGTGCTGCGGATGGACGAGGTTCTCGATGGGCGAACGGCCGCGGGCCCCGTCCGTCGCACGGGTCTCCGCCGCTTTCGCGCGCTCCGCCATCGCCCGGTCCCGCCGCCTCGGCCTAGTCCGGCGTCGACGCCTGGGCGAGGGCCGTCCGGAACTCGCGGAAGGCCTCCTGGTCGGCCGGCGACAGGGCGCCGCGCTTCTCGTAGATTGTGTCCGCCAGGGCCTGGGCCGTCTGGAGGCGCCCCTGGGCCAGCTCCAGGCGCGCCGAAAGGAGCAGCGCCGCCGGTTCGTCCGGGGCCACCGCGAGGATGCGCGCCAGGTCGGCCTCGGCCTCGGCGTAGCGGCCGTCCAGGAGGTCCAAGTCGACGCGCGTCGCCAGGAACTGCAGCTGGCCCGGGGCCGCCGCGATGGCCTCGTCGACCAGCGCGCGGGCCTCGGCGCGGCCGCCTTCGGACTTGTGGATGAGCAGGTCGGCCAGGTCGTTCAGCGTCGCCGGCGAGCGCTCGGCGGCCAGGGCCGTGCGATAGGACGACTCCGCCAGCGCCAGCTGGCCGCGTTCGCGCTGGAAGCTCGCCAGCAGCAGGTTGCCAAAGGCGTTCTGCGGCTCGAGGGTCAGCAGGATGCGCACGTGGTCCTCGGCCTGCTCGCGCTTGCGCTCGGCGTAGTCGATGCGCAGGAGCATCTCCCAGACGCGCGGCTGGGCGCGGTTGAGGCGGGCCAGCGCCTCCAGCTCGGCGCGGGCGGCCGGCCATTCCTTCTTGCGGAGCAGCAGCTGGGCCGTCACCAGCCGCGCCGAGAAGTCGCGGTTCGGCATGCGGCGCAGGGTCTCCAGCGCCTTTTCGGCGGTCTCGGCGCGGCCGGCCTGGTCGGCGACGACGTGCAGCAGGGCGATGGCGCGCACATCCTTCGGGTTGGCGGCGGCGGCGGCCTGGAGCAGCTGGATGGCCTCGTCCGGGCGTTCCTGGATGGCGGCGATCATCGCCCGTTCGAGGCGGAAGCGGTCGGCGGGGACGCCCATCTCCGCGAGGGCCGCGAACTTCTCCTCAGCGGCGGCGACGTCGCCGCGCTGGATGTCCAGCTGGGCCAGGCGATAGAGCGGATTGGGGTCCTCGGGATGCTCCTCGCGCAGCTGGCGGTAGTATTCCTCGCCCTGCTCCTGGTCGCCGCTGGCCAAATACATCTGGCCGAGGAACGCGCGCAGGTCGTCGTTCAGCTTGGAGGCGGCGGCGCCGCGGACCGTGCGGCGCAGCTCGGCCTCGGCCAGGCGCGGCCGGCCCGACGCCGCCCAGGCCATCCCCTGCTCCACCAGCATCCGCGTATTGTGGACATAGCCGAACGCCAGGGCAAGCCACGAAAGGACCTTCGGGTTCGTCTGGCGGGCGGCGAACTCCTGCCACTCGCCCAGGTAGGCCGCCGCCTCGTCCGCGCGTCCCAGGCGCTGCGCCAGGGCCAGCAGGTTCAGCAGGGCCGACAGGTTGCCGTTGTCGATCCGGCGCGCCGTCTTCAGCACCTCCTCGGCCTCGGCGTCGTAGCCGCCGTCCAGGAGCATGAACCCGACGTTGTTCGCCATCTTCGAGGCACGGCGGCAGACGAAGAACCGGAACGGCTGCAGGGGGTTCAGCGGATCGATGTCGCGCGCCGCCAGGGCCGCCATCTCCTCCCAGAACGGCTTCTGCGAACCGGCGAGCGCCATCAGCCCGGCCTCGTCGAGCGGCACCGTGCGGATCCGCGACAGCAGTCCGTCCGGCACCAGGTAGCCGGCGCCGCGCATCTGCTCGTCGCGCGACAGCAGCCCGAGGCGCCCCAGGACGCCGTCGCGCAGCACGTAGTCCTGGATGAACGGGTCGAAGCCCAGCGACAGCAGCGCCTGCGACCGCGCATCCGTGAAGACCGACTCCGCCAGGAACTCGCGATAGGCCGCCGCCCGGCCGTTCTCGCCGTTCAGGATCGTAAAGCCCTCCAGGCCCGCATCCGAGGCCGCCACGGCCATCGCGGCGTCGAGCAGGTTGTCGCTCAGCACCACGCCGCCGTCGCCCAGGGACGTGGCCGTCCGGGCCGCCGCCCGGGCCAGCGCCGGCGCCGCCCCGCCGTCCGCCCGGGGCGCGTTCAGCACGCCGGCCGCGGCCACCGCCGCCACCAGCAGCAAGGCGACTCCGCCCATGGCCGTCCGCAGCACATGCCCCACGCCCGCCCCCTTGTGCTCGCGCCGCTGCCCCATCACCCAGAACTCGCCCGCCACATGCCCGCAGCAGGCCGCGAGGATCGCCGACGGCGTCACCATCAGCGCCGCCATGTTGAAGAACTTCCAGACCGGCTCGTAGAAGCAGAACGACAGGCACGCCGCCAGCACGATCAGCCGCAGGAACAGCTGCCAGAACGAGAACCTCCACGCCGGCTTCTTCGCGCGCATCAGGAAGAGGATGCACCACGGCACATAGGTCATCAGCATCACCAGCAGCCAGCCGCCGCCGCGCGACAGGCCGACCAGCGACATGCCCTGCTTCTTCAGCAGCAGCCACAGCGCCGGCCAGAACCCCGAAATCCCCGACAGCTGCAGCGCGCGCTCCCCCGCCAGGTGCGCCGCCGACAGCGCCAGCAGCGCGCCGCCGACCGCCGCCGCCGCCAGGCCCGCGTCCAGCACCTGGCGCCAGCTGAACTCCGCCCGCTGCAGCATCGCCCGGACTACCAGGAGGGCCGCCATCGGGGCCAGCGCCCAGAACGTAGGGCACTCCGCCAGCCCCACCCCGTAGATCGCGCCGAACACCACCAGCCGCCACGCCTTGCCCGCCCGCTGATATTCCGAGAACGCGAACGCCGACAGCCCCAGCAGCGCCAGGTGCATCGCGTCCGGCACCGTGCGCGTCGACGCGACCCACACCGGAAGGCTGCCCATCAGGAACAGGCCCGTCACCAGCCCCGCCAGGTAGCGCGCCTGGTGCTCCCGGCGCCCCTCGTCCGGATCGGCCGCGTCATGCACCTTGAAGCGCACGCGTGTCGCCACCGCCGCCACCAGCCCCACCCCGAGGGCCCCGGACAGCACGCTCCAGGCCGTCCCCCACGCCGCCCAGTCCGACACCAGCCCCCGCCCCGCCCGCATCAGCGCATTCCACAGCGGCGCCAGGATCGACGGGTTCGGCACGCCCGCCAGCGCCCCCCACAACCGGTAGGCCGGCACGCCCGGCGCCACCGCCGCGCACCGCGTCGCCCCATACAGCGCCGCCGCCGCCAACCCCAGCGCCACCGCCAACAGCCAAGCCCACTTCAACTGCGCAGGATACTCCCCTGCCGCGACCGTCTTGTTCTCGTGCGTCGTCATAACATCCGCAAGTATGCCACCCTCCCCCGCCCCTTGCCACACCTTTTTTTCATCGGCGACGGACAATGCGG
>JAZQOP010000320.1:0-2602 GCA_045627965.1 Kiritimatiellia bacterium
CGACTTCCATTGCGTGGAAAAACCCGCCGGCGGCGCGCCCATTCGGCGCGCTTGACATCCCCCCTCTTTTCGGCCACAATCACGGGCAACGAAAAACCCACCCTTTGGCGCCCTCGCGCCGGAAAGGCCCTGCCATGAAAAATACGCCCTGGATGCCCACGATTCTAGCCCTCGCCGCCCTTCTGCTCGCCGGCTGCCAGCAGGATGCCAACGCGTCCGACGACGCCGTCGCCGCCGCCGAGCCCGTCGCCGTCGAAGCCCCGGCCGAAGCCGCCGCCGACGCCGCCGCCGAAGCCGAGGCCGCCGTCGCCGACCCCTCCACCATCATCGCCACCGTCAACGGCGCCAACATCACCGAAGGCGACGTCCAGAAGCAGCTCGACAACTTCGTCGCCCAGATGGGCGCCTCCGTCCCCGCCGACAGCCTAGCCAGGGCCCTGCCGCGCGTCCGCGAACGCATCATCGCCGAGCTCATCGACCGCGCCATCCTCCTCGGCGCCGTCGAGGCCGAAGGCATCACCCTCTCCGACGAGGAATACCAGTCCACCATCGAGGAGCTCACCGCCGAGCTTCCCCCCGACGTCTCCCTCGACCTCTTCTTCGAGAAGACCGGCATGACCGAAAACGACCTGCGCGACCAGATGAAGCTCCGCAAGCTCCTCCTCGCCAAGGCCGAAGCCGCCGGCAAGCCCTCCGACGAGGAAATCCGCGCCTTCTACGACGAGCACATCGACGCCATGGCCACCGAGGCCTCCGTCACCGCCTCCCACATCCTCGTCCAGGTCGCCAAGGACGACGACGAGGCTTCCAAGGCCGCCAAGCGCGCCAAGATCGAAGACCTCCGCCAGCAGCTCCTCGACGGCGCCGACTTCGCCGAGCTCGCCAAGGCCAACTCCGACTGCCCCTCCAAGGCCGAGGGCGGCAGCCTGGGCACCTTCGGCCGCGGCCAGATGGTCCCGCCCTTCGAGGATGCCTGCTTCAGCCAGGAAGTCGGCGTCGTCGGCGATGTCGTCGAAACCGCCTTCGGCTACCACCTGATCCTCGTCTCCGACCGCCAGGATGCCCGCACCCTCGCCTTCGACGAAGTCCTCGACGATGCCTCCGGCACCACCGTCAAGGACCGCATCGCCATGATGCTCGCGGGCGAACGCCAGGAAGCCGCCGTCGAGGCCTATGTCGAGGACCTCCAGAACAACGCCGTCGTCGAACGCTTCGACACCCCCGCCCTCGAGGAAGCCATCGACGAACTCGTCATCGAGGATGCCGAGCCCGAGGTCGCCGAGGAGCCCGTCGCCATCGAGCCGATCGTCGCCGAGGTCGTCGAGGAGGCCGCCCCCGCCGCCGAAGCAGCCGAGGCCGCCGCCCAGGCCGTCTCCGAAGCAGCCGAAGAGGCCGCCCCCGTCGCCGAAGCCGCCGAAGAATAGGCAGCGTCGCCTTTTCGCAGGGCAGGCCGGCGCGCGCGCCGTCCTGCCCTTTTCCTGCCCCCCGCCCCACGCACACGCCAACCGATCGGATCCCCTCATGACACGTCCGGACGACCTCAAGATCACCGCCTGCATCACCGCCATGAACGAGGAGGACAAGATCGAGGCGTGCCTCGCCGCCTTGACGTGGTGCGACGAAATCATCGTCGTCGACTCCTTCTCCACCGACCGCACCGTCGAAATCTGCAAGCGCTACACCACGCGCGTCATCCAGCACAAGTGGGAAGGCTACATCGCGCAAAAGAACTACATCCGCTCGCTCGCCAGCCACCCGTGGGTGCTGTTCGTCGACGCCGACGAGGTCGTCTCCCCCGACCTCCGCAAGGCCATCGAGGACGAATTCGCGCGCGGCCCCGGCGACATCGTCGGCTACGCCTTCCCGCGCCTCGTCTACCACCTCGGCCGCTGGATCCGCCACGGCGAGTGGTATCCCGACCTCAAGCTCCGCCTCTTCCGCAAGGACAAGGGCTACTCCGGCGGCCAGGAGCCCCACGACCGCGTCGTCCTCGACGGCCCCGCCAAGACCCTCCGCGCCCCCCTCTACCACTTCACCTACGACAGCCTCACCGACCAGATCGAGACCCTCAACCGCTTCTCCAGCATCTCCGCCCACGAAAAATACACCGCCGGGCGCCGCTTCCGCTGGAGCGACCTCCTCTTCCGCCCCTCCTGGCGCTTCTTCAAGTCCTACATCCTCAAGCGCGGCTTCCTCGACGGGCGCGCCGGCTTCATCATCGCCGCGGCCTCCTCCTTCGGCGTCCTCGCCAAATATGCCAAGATCGCCGAGGCTGACCTGGTCAAGGACGGCCGCACCGCCGCCGAGCTCCTCGCCGCCGAGCTCCGCCGCAACCAGGCCCAGGACGCCGCCGCCCCCCGGAAGCCCTAGCCCCCGCGCCCCCCGACCCCCCCCGATGCCCCCGCCCGCCGCCCATTGGATCGACCTTGGCCACGGCGCCCGCTGCCGCATCCATCCCGCCTGCACCGACGACGCCTGGCCCGACGTCCTCCGCCGCCTCCCCGGCCTCCTCGCCGCCCCTTCCGCCGCCCTCCTCGCCCCCGGGCGCCACACCCTCCACCCCCTCGCCCTCCCCGCCCCCGCCCCGCCCGGCGCCCGGGCC
>JAZQOP010000321.1:0-2314 GCA_045627965.1 Kiritimatiellia bacterium
GGACGCGGCATCGTGCGCTTCTACGCCGCCTTCGAGGCCGGCGACTCCGACGGCGACGGCCTGAACGACGCCTTCGAGACGCTCGCCCTGGGCACCAGCACCAACAGCCCCGACTCCGACGGCGACGGCGTCGACGACGCCACGGAATACGTCGCCGGCATCGACCTCTACGATTGGCCGGACCTGCCCGGCGGCGGCCCCAACGAAGTGCGCCTGGGGCGCACCGACCATCCCTTCCGCGTCGAATGGGAGTGGTGGATCCCCATCGAGATGCAGATGGAACCCATTTACAGCTCGTTAAATCTCCCGTTGTCAAATCCAAGCGGAATTATTTTGGGTAGCAATGCCATTTTTTCCGTGATGGTTGAGCCGTTGCAGATCGTGCCGGGGAGCAAGATCGTGTGGACGTCCGCTTTCAACAAGGTAGAATTTATCGGAAGTCATCGTGGATGGGGCGTTGAGGTCTGCGCGACAAATATCGGAGAGGATGAGTTGTGCGTGTCCGTTGAAGGTGCCATCGGCGGTTTCAATTTGCCACCGTTTAACATCAAGGTCATGCCGTTGACCGTGGTGACCGCCAAGGATGGCATCGTCACGAAAAATGGTGTTGGCGCGATCGATCCAAACTCCATTTGCCAGGCTCTTTCGCACGCCAATGCTGTGCTGTGCCAAGCGGGGAGGCAAATCGAGGTTCACTGGCCCGCAGAGGAAATTCCCGATGAAAACGGGTTTTGGGAGGTTGATTGCTCGAACGGAAGCATCATGACAACCCTATGCAATAAAATGGCCCCATTTGGGGGCCTAAAAGTGATTTTTGTATACAAAATGACATTGCCTAATGGGGACATCCCTGGCGGGGCCAGTCTTGCCAATGGGCTTCTGATCAATTCTTCAAGAAGCATGACGACGATTGGTCGAACATGGGCCCATGAGTTCTGTCATGCCTGTGGCTTGCGTGACTTGTTCATAACCGACGGGGGGACTTCTTTGTCCGTTGTCGGCGAAATTAGCGAAAATCGGATGCCGGAGGACTGGGGGCATTATGACATAGGCACAACGAACGGGCCGCGGATGGAGGACATCGCCCGCCGTCTGTTGATGTTTTGGCAAGCCGAAAGTGATGATATTCCGTCGGGAAGGGTCAATGGCTTGTGGTATACCCGTGTAACAGGCGGTCGCCAATGGCATTTATCAAACGGGCCGGTTGGGCTTTTCGACATGACGAATGCCCCTGTGCATCAATGAAACGGCAGAATACAAGGAGAATGCGAAATGAACCGGATGATGAGCGTTTGGGCGATTGTGCTGGCGGGTCTTGCATGGCCGATGGTTGCTGCCGGGGCCCTGGTGCGGAGCCCCGACGAGGTGAGGGCCCTGCTGGAAGCCCTGTTGTCCACGGAGTATTGCGGAGATGTGCTCCTGGAGGGATTGGCGGGGTCTGACCAGGCCATTGCAGGGAAAATCTCCATCTTCGGCGGGCAGATGTTTGATGTGCCGGAAGCGGAGTGGTTGCCTATGTTGAAGAAGATGACGGAGGAGGAAATCATCTCCCTCAATGACCGCCTGGTTGACATTTTGGCCGAAATACGTTGTTGGGAAGCCGCCGGGGAGCGGCGCGACAATTCGAACGATGAAGGAAGCAATCGCCTCAATGAGTTGCAAAATCGAATTTGGGAGGAACGTGCCCGATTGCAATCCATGGTGATTCATCTCCAGTATGCGACACAGGAAACCAATCAAGTCTTGGACCTGTTGGAGCGCGTGGCGAAGGAATGCCCTCGGGAATGCGATTTCTACAGCACAGTCGACAAGTCGCTGGGGGGCAAGGCTTGCCGCGATGGACAAGTTTGGCGTTGTGCGGAACTAGGCCGCTGGTATCGGGAGCAATTCGGTCCAAACGGAGATGAGGCGTGGGAACTGTTCTGCTGGTTTGCGCGGCATGGCATACCGATGCTGAGGTCAAAACATGCGCAAGATGAGGGATACCGCTATCTGGCGGAGTACGGCGACTCCTTGGACGATTCGCGCCGAGGCGCCTGGTTTGATCGGTTGGCCCTGGAGTCCTTGCCCGGCTGGGCGGGCAGTCTGCAGCGACGGCAGCTAGCCACGCGTTGCTCGCTTCCCGTCGATGAAGAAGGGCCGGCGGACGAAAGCGAGCTGACGGACCTGCGGGAGGTCTACGGCGACTGGACGAAGGAGGACGCGCGCGACTAGGCGCGGCGCTCGTCGGGGGGCCTCGGCTTCGAAGCTCTTCCTCGCGGTCCTGGCGTGGTGTCCCTGGACATCCTGCAACTTTCACCTCGCCGGCGGCCGC
>JAZQOP010000322.1:0-1609 GCA_045627965.1 Kiritimatiellia bacterium
TGGCGAGGCGTTCAAGCTGCGTGTCATGGAGGAGCTGAGGGACGCGAGATGGAAGTCGGTCAAGGAGGCCGCGCTGGCGTACGGCGTCGCCGAGGTGACGATCTACAAATGGATGAGGCGGCTTGGCTTCGAACATCTGAACCTATACTCCTCGGTTGAGGATGGCGGGAGGGGGTTCAGTCGCCAATTGCCGGGGGATGGCGGGGTTTTGGAGCTGCACCTGTCGGGTGCGGAATGGCGGCGACGCCCGGAATCGTGTATGCTTTCGTTTTTACTCCACGGAAAGGACACGACAGATGGACATCGCCGCCGCAGAAAAGTATCTCACTGGACCGGCCCGCCCGCAAGCCGGAACGCTGGACATCGCCGCTTTCGGCGGGCCCGTATGGGTCCGCTGGGACCAGGATGCGTGGGGCGGCATGGCGTACTTCGCGACGTTTCTCCTCGAAAGCGGCCTGTTCGAGCGCCTCGTCGCCGACGCGACGTTCAGGTATGCGAGCAACAACGCGCCCTCCGTGCGGGACGTCGTCGGGACGATGGTGCTGGCGATCCTGGCCGGCTGCAAGCGCTACTGCCACATCGACCGCCTCCGCAACGACACGGTCTGCGCCGAGCTGCTGGGCATGACGAAGGTCGTCTCGGACGAGTCCGTCCGCCACGCGCTCAAGCGCTGCGACGAGGCCGCCCTCGACGCCTGGCTCTCCCGGCACGAGCGCGAAACGACCGAGGCGCTTCTTCTGCGGGAGCACGTCATCGACATCGACAACACCGTCAAGCCCGTCTACGGCCACCAGGAAGGAGCCGAAGTCGGCTACAATCCCGAAAAGCCGGGCCGTCCGAGCCACAACGACCATACGACGTTCATCGGCACCCTGCGGATGGCCCTCACGGTGGACGTCCAGGGCGGCAAGCGCCACTCCGGCAAATGCGGCCTGCCGAGCCTGTGGAAGCATATCGACTCGTTGCCGGTGCCATGCCGTCCGCGCCTCCTCCGCGGCGACGTCGGCTACGGCCACGAAGAGACGATGCTCGCGGCCGAGGCGCGATCGATCCGCTACCTCTTCAAGATCAGGCGTTCGCGCAACGTCTGCGCCCTGTTCAAGCGGCTGGAGCGCTCCCCCGCCTGGATGCCGGGCCCCAAGGGCTGGGAAGTGATCGACACGGCCATCCGCCTGGACGGCTGGACGGTCCCCCGCCGGTGCCTCCTCGCGCGACGGCCCTCGCCCCCCAAGCCCGCCCCCGCGCCCCGGCGCCGCGGCCGCCCGAAGAAGGGCGCCCCCGTCCCCGTGCAGCTGGAGTTCGAGCTCGTCGAGGACCGGAAAGGCCGCGCGTGGGACACCTACGCCCTCGTCACCAACGCCCCCGGCCTCGCCCCCGCCGCCCTTGCCCATCTCTACCGTGACCGCGGCGATTGCGAGAACAACTTCGACGAATACAAGAACCAATGGGGCTGGGGCGGCTTCGTCACCCAGACGCTCAAGCCGACGCGCGCCATGGCGCGCCTGATCGCCCTCGTCGCGAACTGGTGGAACGTCTTCTGCCGGCTCGCGGACGGCGGGAAGCACATGGAAGCCGTCACCTCCCGCCCCATGCTCCTCGGCCTCGTCGG
>JAZQOP010000323.1:0-4427 GCA_045627965.1 Kiritimatiellia bacterium
GCCTCATGACCGCCATCCGCCATGTTGCGGCTTTTTCTTCCCGCCGCGGGCCGCTCGGAGATCGGCCCCTACCGGACCCACCTTCCATCCGCTTTCATTCGGCCCACCTGCCTTCCCTGGCATGCTGGCCGAATGCCGCCCCCATCACCGCCCCCTGGCGGGCTCCAGCCCGCCCTCTAGCCACTAAACACTAGCCACTAACCACTAGCTCCGGTAGGGCCCGCTCTCCGAGCGGGCCGCTTTCGGCTTCAACTGCGGCCACGCGTGGACGCCGAATGGAAGGCCTCATGACCGCCATCCGCCATGTTGCGGCTTTTTCTTCCCGCCGCGGGCCGCTCGGAGATCGGCCCCTACCGGATTCGCCGTTCAATCCGCTTTCATTCGGCCCCCCTACCTTCCCTGGCATGATGGACGAATGCTCTTCTGGCGGGCTTAGCCCGCCCACTAACCACGAATCACGACCCACTAATCACGGCCATCCGTCGGGCTCAGGCAGACGCGGAACCCGACGCTGTTGTAGCGGCACTCAGGCGGAAGGGACAGCCGATTCTTCCAGCGCTGCTGATCAAAATATTCGTCGCCGCACCAGCATCCGCCGCAAATCACGCGCTCCGTGCCGTCGAGCGCCCCGGTATAATTCGTCCTCGATGTCTCGGGCCATGGCCCGAACCAATCCGCGCACCACTCGCAGACATTCCCGTCCATGTCGAAAAGCATGGTCCGCCCCGCCTTCGACCGCCCCACGGGATGGGTCCGGTTCTCGCTATTTTGGGATGTCCAGCTCCACGATCCATCTGGCCAAACCCACGTATTTTGGGCCCGGTTCCATTCCATTTCCGTCGGCAGCCGGAACCCCGTCCGGCGGCAAAACTCCATGCAATCGTTCCAGGACACGCATTCCACCGGCAAGTTGGCCCGCAACGAAGCCGTTGGCAGCTCCTCCCCGCGAAAATACGACGGATTATCCCCCATCACGCTCACCCATTGCTTCTGCGTCACCTCGCAAACGCCGATCCAAAACCCGTCCATGGACATTCCCAAGGACTCCTGCGGTTCCGTTTCCTCCTCATCCCCCCAGCTACCCTCAAGCCCATCGAACTCATCCTCCACCTTCACGGGCGGCTCCCTTAGAATCAGCTCATCCGCGGGCATCCAAATCAACGTCATGTCGGCTCCGCCGGGCAGTTCGACCGTCCGCTGTTCGCCCGGTTGCGCGCCCGGAGGCAACGCACACGGCCCCTTCGCCGACGCCGCGCCGCCCAACACCAGCGCACAAAGCGCCGCCCACGCCGCAACCCGATGGATCCATCCGCTGTTCATCAGTCCGACCCTTCGTTTTCCCAATGGGCGATAGCCGACCTCAGCGCCTCTTCCGCCACCGCAAGGGCCTTGATCGCAATATCCGGATTTTCCTCCGCCCATAGGCGAAAGCCGATTTTCCCTGGCAGAGGGCAAACCGCATGCGGATAGTCGCTGGGCACAATGTCGGTGCTGGGGGCGGCATGGTCAAACCGCTGAAAATGCAGATGGATAAGGGCCGGCTGCTCCAACAGGACATAATTCGTCCCCTCCGAGTTACCATCCGTCTGCCAGCCCCCCATGCACTTGAACCCTGTCTTCCCGTCCTCCTCCACCCACGTCAACGTAAGGTCATAGATTGGTCCATCCAAGTCGGCCCCCCCCGGGTTCGCCCCCTTGGCTCTCTGGTCAGACAGCGAGTCAACCCATTTCTTCCATCCCCCCGACGTTGGCAACTGGTACGTCCAGACATCATCTTGGACAATGGAAGTGGCATTGAGACGTTTCAAAAACTCCAAGCATGCCCCAAATGTCAAGCTGTCCACGGGCAAATCATCCCCTTTGACGAGCGACGGATTGTCCTCCATCAGCGCCATCCATTGCCGTTGGGTGACCTCATGCCGTCCCATCCGATACGAACCGAACGATGCCATATCATCCACCAGCTCCAAGATGACCTCTTTTCTTGCCTCGTCGGCCTCGAAGCGGGCCAACGCCGCCGCCCGTTCCGCGAGGATGCCCCGCCGAGCGATGCCATTTACGGGCTTTTTCGCAACAGGCGTCACCGATTTTGCGGGACTCGCCGCCTGCTCCACCGGCAGCGCCACGGGCAACTCGTTCGGCACCACCACCGGCTCCAGGACAACCGGTTCCTGAATGTCCACGGGGGCCTCCTGGACCTTGGGCAGGACGACTTCCTCCTCCGGCGGAAGAGTCTCAACGACCTCCGGCCCGGTCGACGGCAAAGCCTGGGCGATCGGTGCCTCGGGCGACTGCACGGGCAACTCGTTCGGCACCACCACCGGCTCCAGGACAACCGGTTCCTGAATGTCCACGAGGACCTCCTGGCCCTTGGGCAGGACGACTTCCTCCTCCGGCGAAAGAGTCTCAAGGACCTCCGGCCCGGTCGCCGGCAACGCCTGGCCGACCGGCGCCTTTGGTAGCCGCGCCTGAACCAGCGGGGTCCTCTCACCCGCTATTGGATGGGGCTTCGGCTTCCACAATGTCCACCACCCCAAAGCGACCATGGCAAGAACCAACACACACGCAAGCGACACCCATGCAACATGGCGCGACCGATGGCGGCGTCGAATATCGCGCAACATCGGGGCTACCCCTGGATAACGCAGACGCGGCAATGCTGCCGTCGCCCGGCGAATGATTTTCTCCCATGCGCGAGGCGGATTCCCGCCCAGGCATTCTTCCGCCAGCATCCCCAGCGCATAGACATCGGCCGCCGGCGTCGCTCCGCCGCCCGCGAACTGTTCCGGTGCCGACCAGCCTGGCGTCCCCACCCCCACCTCGCGGCCGTCCACAATGGATGGCGACCCCGCCCCCATCGTCGTCTCATCCTCGCCAATCGCCTTCAGCAAACCGAAGTCCGCCAGCACCGCATGTCCATCTGTGCGCCGCAGAATGTTCCGCGGCTTCAAGTCCCGATGCAACCACCCCCGCGCATGCAAGGTCGCCACCCCTCTGCCGACATCCAGCAAATAGCGCGCCACCTCGTCATCCGCCCTCGGTATCGGACACTCGTCCAGCAGCTCCATCGCCACCCAAGGACGCCCTTCATCCACGCCCGCCCCATAAAATGCCGGGAACGACGGCCCCGGATTCCCCATCATGAAGCGCGTCTCCTTCTCGAATCGCGCACGCGGCCCATTCCCCTCGCGCCAAAGGACTTTCAGGGCTGCCCGCGTCCCCAGTCGGCGAGTAGACTTCAGCGCTGCCCCCCCGCGCCAGGAATCCCGTCACGGCCCACTCGCCGACCTGCCGCCCGTCCTCCCACAGACGCGCCGGAGTGTCCTCGCCTAGATCCGACGCCCCCGATTTCGCCAGATACGCCTCCAGCAAATCGTCGCGGTCATCGAATCCCGTCGACATCCTTCAGCCTCTCCACGAGCTCCCGCAGGCGCTCCAGCATCCGCTTCTTTGTCAAGTCCACCACACCGCGCCCCACGCCAAGCGACTCCGCGACTTCCTGCGGACTCTCCCCTTGCATGGCCACCCGCATGAAAATCTGCTTGCTCCTCGCCCCTAGGCGCGGATTCCCCATCAGCTGGCCCAGGGCTGTCGCATAGATTGTCCTGCGCCAATCCTCCTCCCCAGCGGCAAGCGAGGTTTCACGCACCGCCAATGCTTCCGCCTCGTTCCGGCGCCCCGCCTTGCGCAACGCATCCACGGCCTTATGGCGCAACACGCCCGTCAAGAAATTGTGGAAAGGCCCCATGCGTTCTTCCCGTTCGACCCAGCCCGGCAGCGCCTTCATCACGCCGAGCAAGGTCTCCTGGATCAAGTCATCCGCCTCCACGCCAGGGAAACGATCCCGCGCATAGGCTTCCAGCATCGGCCGATACTTCGCCACAAACTCCCCCCATCGCGGATGGTCCGCCATTCCGGAAATCTGCTTCAGCATGGTCGTGGATGTCGTTGGCGCTTTGTTCATGTCGGTTTTACCCTACTCCCTCCCCCTTTCCATCTCAAGCGAAATTCCGCCTCCAGGGCCCCAAAAGCGCCATGCAATACGCCCATTCGCCCCCCCATCGGATTTGACATGCGCACGAAATTTCATCCCCGTCTCGCCCCCGTTTGGGCCCAAAATGGGCAAAAACCGAATGTTCGACCATAATCTCACATGTTCACGAGGGCGTCCGGGGGGGCGTCCATTCGCCATGTCGGGGCTTTGCACCCCGCCGCGGTCCACCCGGAGGTCGGCCCCTGTCGACCCCGCCTTCCACTCCGCCCCCATTTCGGCTTCCTTTGCGTTCCCTCGCATGGATGCCGAATGCTCCCGATCCCCCGCGTTCGTTCGGGGCCAAAAATCGGCAAAAACCGAATGTTCGGCCATAATCCCACATGGCCGCAGGGGGGCGGGGCACGAAAAAAGGCCGGCTTGCGGGAACCGCGAG
>JAZQOP010000324.1:0-2606 GCA_045627965.1 Kiritimatiellia bacterium
CCGTATTCTTCACATACGTCACGTCGAAAAAGCCCGGCCACACGCAAAACGACTCGTGCAGGCCGATCGCGTCGCGAATCCACGTCTTCGTCAGCTGGTCCAGCAGCGCCACCCACGTGCCCGCCAGCACGGCCAGGCACGGCACGGCGGACCGGGCCCGCGACGCCTGCGCGAAACCCGGCGTCGGCGCGGCGGCCTGCTCCTGCGTGTCCCTGCTGTTCATCCGTGCACCGGCCGGCGCCCCTGCGGACGGCGGACGCGACGTCCCCTGCCGCGCCCGGGCCCGCCGGCCTCTCCGCCGCTGCTATTCGTCGGCCGGGGCGCCTTCGTCGCGCTCGGGCGCCTCGGGGGGCGTCGTCGGGACCGACGCGCCCTTGCTCAGGGGGCGGTACTTCGGCACGCCCTTCTCCGCGTCGCTCTTGCACAGGATGCACAGGCGCGCGTAGGGCTTGGCCTTCAGGCGGGCGCGGCCGATCGGCTTGCCGCACACCTCGCAAATGCCATACGTCCCCTCGTCGATGCGGTGCAGCGCGTCACGGATGAGGGTCAGCTCCTCCTGGCGGCCGCAGGCGAGGTTCAGCGCAATCTCGCGATCGAAGTTGTCCGTCCCGTGGTCCGCCGAATGCGTCGCGTGCGCGCTCGTATCCGTCACCATCTCGCCCTCCTGGTCGGCACGGCGCAAATTGTCGCGCGTCAACGCGTCCAGGTTCTCCTGCATCTTCCGCCCGGCCTCCTCGACCAGCTTCCGGAACTCGCGGAGCTCCGCCTCCGTCAGCGGCTTCTCGTTCGCCGCGGGACGCTTCTTCGGATCCCACGTCGTCGGCGCCGGCAACGGCAGGTTCCCGCCAAACGGCAGCGGCAGCGGCGGGAACTTCCGCACCGGGGGGGCCTTCGGGGCGGAAGCCGGCTTCGCAACAGGCTTCTCCGCAACCTTCGCAACAGGCTTCGCCGCAACCTTCGCAACAGGCTTCGCCGCCGGCTTCTTCGCCACGGGCTTCGCGACCGGCTTCTTCGCCGGCGAGGGTTTCTTCGCCGGCGCCGCCTTCGGGGCGGGCTTCTTCGCCGGGACCTTCTTCGCAGGCGAGGGCTTCGCGACAGGCTTCTTCGCCGCCACGGGCTTCGCGACAGGCTTCTTCGCCACAGCCTTCTTGGCGGGGGCGGGCTTCTTCGCGGGCTTGGCCGCCGCCTTCTTCGCGGGCGCAGGCTTCGCCGCGGGCTTCTTCGCCGAGGCCTTCTTCGCCGGGGCCTTCTTCGCGGGAGCGGACTTGGCCGCGGGCTTCTTCGCGACGACCTTCTTCGGCAGGGGCTTCTTCGCCGGGGCCTTCTTCGCGGGCGCCGCCTTCGGGACCGGCTTCTTCGCGGACTTGGCGGATGCCTTCTTCGCAGGCACAGGCTTCGCCGCAGGCTTTTTCGACGCCGGTTTCTTCGCCGGGACGGCCTTGGAAACGACCTTCACCACTTTCTTCGCGACCTTCTTTGTAGCCATCGTATACCTCCTGAATGTTGCCCGGAGAGCCCGGAAGCGCTCGAACACCCGCGTCTATACCACGCCCGCGCCCCCGCCGTCAACGGGTTCGCTCAACTTTTTCTTCGTTGAAAGTTGCAGGATGTCAGCCCCCCCGCCAGGGCCGCGCGCGAGGGGCGGAAGCGGCGCCCACCCTTCCATGCTTGCCCCACCCCCCGCATTGTGGCATCCTTTCCGGCATCCTTGACGTGTCCGAGACATTCCCGCACCCCAGGAACACCATGAACACCTTCCGTCCTCTTGCCTCCGCCGTTCTCGCATCCCTTCTCGCCGTTGCCCCGCACGCCCTTGCTCGATCCGCCCCCTGCGACAACCTCGCCTGCACCGTCCCGCCCCCCCTTCGCCCCCCGCATCCCCTCTAGTCCCCCAGGAATCCCGCACATGTCCTCGCTGCTCTCCAAGGAATTGCGTAGCTTTCGCTGCGCCGGACGCGGCCTTTGGGCCGCCCTGCGCTCCGACCGCCATGCCCACCTCCAGCTAGCCTTCGTCCTCCTCGCCCTCGGACTCGGCTTCCTTCTCCGCCTCAGGCGTGGCGAATGGATCGCCGTGCTCCTCTGCTGCGCCGCCGTCCTCGCGGCCGAACTTCTCAACACCGCCGTCGAGACCGTCGTCGACCTCGCCTCGCCCGCCCGCCATCCCCTCGCCGGCAAGGCCAAGGACATCGCCGCCGCCGCCGTCCTCGTCACCGCCATCTTCGCGGCCATCGTCGGCCTCCTCGTCTTCCTCCCGGCCGCACGACGCCTCCTCCCCGGCGCCTGATCCCCCGTCCCCCGCCTCTTCCTCCCCCAGGCATTTCGTGATTTTTCGGCTGGGCATTGGAGATTTTTGCACTTTTTGGCCTTTCAGGAAATTCGGGGGACGCCCCCTGCGCACCCCGACCCCATGGCCGCCGCCAGCCTGCCCGACTAAGGAGAGATAAAAAATGAAGATTTACGGAGAAAGAGATTACGAGGCCATGAGCCGCCGCGCTGCCAACCTCATTTCCGCAGAAGTTATCCGCCGCCCTGACTGCGTTCTGGGCCTTGCCACCGGTTCCACCCCCATTCCCACCTATCAAAAGCTGATCGAAATGAACAAGGCG
>JAZQOP010000325.1:0-2288 GCA_045627965.1 Kiritimatiellia bacterium
GCGCGCGGGGGGGGGGGGGGGGGGGGGAGGGAGGGGGGCGGCCGGCGGCCCCCGCCGGGGGGGGGGGGGCGGGGAGGGCGGCGGGCGAGGACGAAGTCGCAGAAGTGCGGGGCGAGCGACGGGAAGGCGGGGGTCGAGCGCAGGACGAGGGGCTGGCGGTCGGCCTCGGCGGCCTGGGCGGGGGAGACGAAGCCGCATTCGGCCATCCGGCGCAGGACGTGGGAGCGGCGGAGGAGCGCGCGGTCGGGGCGGCGGTCGGGGCGCGAGCGGGAGGGCGACTGCGGGAGCCCGGCGAGGAGGGCGGCCTCGTGGAGGGCGAGGCGGTCCGGCGTCGTGGCGAAGTAGCGGTCGGCGGCGGCGTCGATGCCGACGATGTTGCCGCCGAAGGGGGCGAGGCGGAGGTAGGCGGTGAGGATGTCCGACTTCGAGCAGCGCTGTTCGAGCTGGGTGGCGCGGAAGGCCTCGCGGAGCTTTGTCGGGAGGGTCCGAGGGGCGGGCTCCAGCAGGCGGATGACCTGCGTCGAGAGCGTCGAGGCGCCCGAGACGCGGCGGCCCGAGGCGAGGTTTTGCGCGACGGCGCGCAGGAGCGCGAGCGGGTCGAGGGCGCCATGGCGGAAGAAGCGGGCATCCTCGACGGCGACCAGGGCCTGGACGATGGCGTCGTTCGTCGAGGCGCGGTAGAGGGGGCGGTAGTCGAGGCCGTCCGGCGGCAGGACGCGGCGGAGGAGCGTGCCGTCGCCGGCGACGATCTCCAAGGTGGCCGGGCGTCCCGCCTGGAAGGGGTCGTAGGGGAAGGGGAGCAGCGCGGCCAGCAGGTGCCAGAGGGCGGCCGCGAGCAGCGGCGTCGCGGCCAGGGCGGCGAGGAGGCGCCAGAGGCGGGATTTTGCGAAGGGGCTAGGCATCCGGCGGCGTTTCCGGCGGCGGCGGGGCGTCGCGGGGGCCGAGGCGTGCCAGGAGGCGCGCGGCGGCGAGGAGGACGGCGGGGACGAGGAGAGCGGCGAGCATCGGGATCGTCCAGTGCAGCGCCTGGGCGGTGGCAAAGCCGGCGAGGGCCGCCAGGACGGCGTCGAGGCGGACGGCGGCGGGGGGGGCGCCGGCGTGGCCGGCGCGGGCCGGCAGGAAGTGGTCGACGACCAGGACGACGCCGATGGGCGGGAGCACGGAGCCGAGGAAGTGGAGCCACCAGACGAAGTGGTCGAAGAGCCAGCCCGAGGCCAGCGTGGCGACGGTCCCCGCGACGAGGACGAGCGGGCGCTTGGGGCAGCCCGTCAGGTTGGCCAGGCCGAGGGCGGAGGAGTAGATGGCGTTGTCGTTGGTCGTCCAGATGTTCGCGCCGAGGACGGCGACGGCGGGGATGGCGAGGCCCTGGGCGATCATCGCGTAGAAGATGTCGCTCTGGCCCGTCACGGCCCCGGCGACGGCCCCGAAGGCGAGCATCAGCGCCGTGCCGCCGAAGAAGGCCACGACGGTCGCGACGACGACGGAGGCGCGGCCCTTGGCAAAGCGCGTAAAGTTCGGGAGCGTCGTGGCACCCGAGATGAAGGTGCCGACGACCAGGGCGGTCGCGGTCGCCGGAGGAATGGCGTCCGCCGTCGCGGGGAAGAGGTGCGCGATGCCGCCGGCGGCGCCGATGCCCTTGGCCATCGAGACGCCGCCGAGGGCCGCGATGAGCGGGACCGAGACGTAGCTGACGATTTCGAGGCCGCGGATGCCGACGTAGGCCGAGGCCGTCATGCACGCCCCCGCCAGCAGGGCCACGGCCGGGACGGGGACGTGGAGGAGGTTCGCCGCCGGCCGCGCGAACATGGCCACGCCGACGCCGAACCATCCCGCCTGCGTCACGGCGATGGCCGTCGACGGCAGCCACGACCCGCGCGTCCCGAACGCCCTGCGCGAGAGCAGGTCGAACGACAGGCCCGTCCGGCAGCCGATGCACGCGAGGACCGAGGCGTAGGCCGCCAGGCAGGCCCCGCCGGCGAGCGCCGCGCCGGCGAAGCTTTCCATCGTGATCTGGTTGGCGAGGAGGGCGCCGAGGGCCATCGTCGCCGAGAAGAACGTGAACCCGAGCAGGATGAACGCCATCGGGAGGTGGCCCTTCCGCGCGGAGGCCGGGACGGGCCCCTGCGCATAGTCGGGGTCGGCGGGCGGCCTGCGCGCGGACGGGGCGCCGCCGTCCGCGCCGCCGGGGAACCCGTTTCCATTCAATGGAAGCGTGTTTCCGGGGCTTTTCCACGCAATGGAAGCGTGTTCCGGGGGGGGTTCCACGCAATGGAAACGTGTTTTCATGG
>JAZQOP010000326.1:0-5628 GCA_045627965.1 Kiritimatiellia bacterium
GAATCCGCATCGCTGAAAATCCGCGCCGAAAGATTCTCCCCCGGCGCGCTCTCCCTCCGCACCCAGGCCAGGACCGTAAACTTTTCCGCGCCGGCCAGCGGATCGTAGTCGTTGATCGAAACCGCCCCGGCGACGCCGCCCACCGGCGGCAGGAAAAGGCTGTGCCCGCAATCGCAATTCGGCGGCGGGGCATTCGACGAAAACGCCGCGCCGCCCGTCAGCCCGAGATTCCCCACATCCCCGTCCGCCCCCGAATTCAGCGCCCAGGACGGCGCTTCCGCGACCGGCTCGAAAATCCATTCCCCGGCGGCATTTTCGTCGCCCGCGCAAAGGGCCCAGGCCGGGCCCGCCGCGAAGCAGAAAGCCGCCGTCGCGCCCAAGATGAAGCGGAAAGTCGTGGTTTTCATGGCTTTTCGTCCGATTGGTCCGAGTCCCCGGCGGTCTCGGCTTCCCTCCGCGGCAAGGAAACATGGGCTCCGTGAACTCCGCGACAAACCCTTAACCAAGAGGCGACCGGATATCAAGCCCAAAAAATGCCCTTTCTTTTTGGAGAAGTCGCGGGAGGTCCAGGGGCGCCCCCCGCCACACGAAAGATCCAGGTCCCTTTCCTTTGCGATTCGCCTGCGAATGGCTACCTTCCCAGCCGCCGCACCGCGGCCCCGGGCAGCGCCGCCTGCCAGCGTGCCATCGCGCGTTCCTGGACGACGACCACGGCCGTTTCCGCCGCCGCCAGCGCCGCCCGCAGCGCCGCCGCAAACGCCGCCTGCCGCTCCGCCGACGCACGGGCCTCGAAAATCCCCAGCTCGTCGATCCCCAGGACCGCGCCGCGCCCCGCGACCTCCGCCGTCCCGCGCCGCAGCGCCGCCGTTGCCGCCGCCAGCAGGGCATCCGCCGAAATTTCGCCCTTTGTCCCCAGCGGCACCGGCGCGGCCTCCGGACGCCCTACATCCCGCAACAGCAAAGCCCCTTCGCCCCGCCGCCGCGGATCCTCCCACGCCGTCGCATAGCCGAACACCGCCCGCCCCGCCGCCTTCTCCGCGGCCAGGAGCCGCCGCCATTCCGTCGACTTCCCGCACCCGATCGGACCCGTCAGCACGACGATCATGCGGCGGGCGCCTTCCGTTTCCGGCGGCTCCGGAGCGCCTCCGTCACGAACCCCAGCTCCGGCACACGGAACACCTTCGCCAGCGCGAAATAGGTTGCCACGCCCGCAGCGATCGCCGGCAGCACGGCGAACGGCGCCAGGGCCGGCCGCCACGCGGCGACCTTGGCGGACAGCCAGCCGTTTGCGAAATAGGCCGCCGCCGCCATGGCCGCGGCCAGGCCCAGCGCGCGGGCCACGGTCGCCAGCACGGCCCGGTAGCGCAGCGCCCCCAGCCGCCGGTGCAGCAGCGCCGCCAGCATCGTCCCGTTGAAGGCCTCGGCCACAACCGTCGAAGCCGCCAGCCCGGCGTGCCGCCAATACTCCGGCAGGACGTTCACCGCCACCAGGTTGCACGTCAGGCAGATGGCCACCGAGCACAGCCCGATCTTCACGGGCGTCTTCGTGTCCTGCAGGGCGTAAAACGCCGGAACAAACACCTTTGCCAGGCAGAACACCATCAGGCCCGGCGCGTAGAAGCGCAGTGCCCGGGCCGTCAGCATCGTCGAGTCCGCGTCGAACTTCCCGTGTTCGAAGAGCAGCCGCACCACCGGCGCCGCCAGCACCAGCAGCCCGATGGCGGCCGGCGTCATCACGAACAGGAGCGTCCGCAAGCCGTGCTGGACCGCGTCGCGCATGTTCCCGTACTCGCCGAGCACCGCGAACTCCGACAGCACCGGCAGCAGCACCACCCCCAGCGACGTCGCCAGGATCCCCTGCGGCAGGTAGATCAGGCGCTCCGCGTAGAAGAGCGCCGACGGCGCCCAGGAGCCCGCCATCAGGGCCAGCCAGCTCGACAGCAGCACGTTCACCTGGTTCACCGCCAGCCCCAGCGCGTTCGGGCCCATCAGCAGGAACACGCGTCGCACGAGCGGATCGGACCAGTCCGCGTCGAACCGGGCCCGCCACCCCACGCGCCGCAGCGGCCCCAGCAGGTAGCCCAGCTGCACCGCGCCCGCGACGAACACGGTCCATGCCAGCACCGTGATCTGCGTCCCCGTCCCCCTGAACACCGGGATGACGAACAGTACCGACAAGATCCACGTCACGTTCAGCAGCGTCGGGGTGAACGCCGCCGTCGAGAACTTCCGGTAGCTGTTCAGCACGCCCATCGCCAGGGCCGCCATGCAGATGAAGAACACATACGGCAGCATGATGCGCGCCAGCGGCAGGATCGCCTGGGTCTTTTCGTCCAGGTCCGGCACCCACCACAGCGTCCCGCCCATTCCCAGGATGCCCAGCGCCACCACCCCCAGCAGCACCACGCCCGCCAGCGACGCGATCCTGTTCGCCAGCCGCCACGCCTCCGCCTCGCCGCGCGACTGCCGCGTCTCCTGGAACACCGGGATGAACGCCGCCGACAGCGCCCCCTCGCCGAACAGCGCCCGGAACAGGTTCGGGATCCGGAACGCCACCGAAAACGCCGAAAACGCCAGCGACGTCCCGAACAGCCCCGCCGTCAGCACGTCCCGCACCATTCCCAGGATGCGCGACAACATCGTGAAGCCGCCCACCGTGAACGCCGACCGAATCACCGTCCGGTTCTGCATCACGCCCCCCCTTTTCCAGTCAATGGAAACGTGTTTCCGCGGGTTTTCCACACAATGGAGAAGCGGGGCGCAAAGCCCAAGCCGCCAGGCGCAGGGCGACCGCGACGCTTGAGACTTCCCAACGGGAAGGAAACGAGCGGAGCGCAGCGACGCGGAGTGGTCCAAACGTGTTTCGCGGGTTTTTCCACACAATGGAACCGTGTTTTCACCGCCCCGCCGCCTTTCCTGCCGACGGGCACCATTCGGCGACGGGGCATCCCGCGCAACCGGGCTTGAGGGCCGGGCAGCGCCGCCGCCCGTGCGTCACCATCAGGTGGGACCAGCGCGTCCAGGCCTCCTGCGGCACCAGCTTCTGGAGCCGGCGCTCGATCGCCTTCGGGTCGCGCGTCGGCGCCTCCAGCAGGCCCAGGCGGTTCGACATCCGGATGAAATGCGTATCGACGACCAGCGACGGGATCCCGTAGAGCTCCGCCGCCAGCAAATTTCCCGTCTTGCGGCCGATCCCGGGGAGCGACTCCAGGACCGCCGGGTCCCGCGGCAGTTCGCCGCCGTGGCTCCGCAGCAGCTCCGCCCCCAGCGCCCGAATGCTCCGCGCCTTGTTGCGGAAGAACCCGCACGCGCGGATCGCCTCCTCCAGCTCCCCCTCCCCTGCCGCCGCGAAGGCCGCCGCGTCGGGAAACCGCGCGAACAGCGCCGGCGTCACCAGGTTCACCCGCTTGTCCGTGCACTGTGCCGACAGGATCGTCGCCACCGCCAGCTGCAGCGGCGTCGACCAGTCCAGCGCGCACTTCGCCCCGGGATACGTCGCCTCCAGCACCCGCAGGATTTCTCCCGCGCGGCGCCGGGCCGACGCCAGCGATTCCCGTCGCGAGGCCACGCCCGCCTATCCTTCGTGCCCGCCGCCGCAGCCGCAATCGCAGCCGTCGCCGCGGGGGCCGGCCTCCCCGTCGTCCCCCGCCAGCTCCGCCTCGGCCTGGTCCTGGAGGAACTTCAGACGCCCGTTCAGGTAGGGGCCCGGGAACTCCTCCATCAGCAGCTGGAGCTGCGGACCGCTGTCGAAGACGTTCACCAGCGCCTCGTAGTCCGTCCGGGCGAAGTTCAGCACCGCCTCCAGCTTCCGGGTCGAGCGGTCCTGCACCACGAAGCACAGCTGCTCGTCCGTCGAATCCTGCGCATCGAAGAGGAGCCCCTTCTCCCGCGCGGGGAGCTTTGCGGGGTTCTGCTGGAACATGATGTACTTGATATGCTCAACCAGGCGCGCATCCAGGCCCTCCTCCTCGGTGAAGATGCGCTCCACCAGCTCGGCCCATTCCACCACCAGGAACATTTCCGGCGGCTTCACGCCCTTCGGCAGGAGCCCCGCCAGCTGCCGCTGGGCCGCCGTCAGGGCTGCCTCGGCCTCGGCGATGCTCCGCCCGTTCGTCAGCGGGTCGTACTGCAGGAACAACCCCGCCTCCCGGTCCTGGTAGACCAGCGGCTTGTCGATGCGGAACGACTTCCCGCATTTTGCGCATTCGACGCGGTTCAGCCGGTTCGACAGCAAGGCGACGCGCGCCTCCGGGTCCTGGTCGACGCGGATCGAGTCGTACAGCTCGACCTCCTGCTCATGCCCGCAGAACGGGCACGAAATCTGATGCTTCCTCTTCGTGCTCATGACGCGGAAAATCTACCACAGCCCCTCCCCCCCGCGCAAGCCGCACTCTCAGGCAAGGCGGGCGCCGGGCGGACGGCGCCGGAAGGGCCTCCGGGAACGGTGCGCACGGGGGCTTGCCCCTAGAAGCGGTAGCCGACGGAAACCGATGCCATGTGCGCGTCGCCGTCCTGGAAATAGCCGTCCCAGACGCCGTCCTCCAGATGCCCCTGCACCTGGCGGTCGTCGATCAGCAGGAACGTGTAGCCGACGTCGCAGAAGAAGCGTTCGCCGCGCCATCCCGCGCCGAAGGAAAAGATGTGGCGGTTGTTCGCGGGCACCATGTAGTCGACCAGGTAGTCCGGGTCCGGCGTCAGGTCGTAGACGTAGCCGGCGCGCACCCGCCAGGCCTCCGTCAGCGCATACTCGAGCCCCAGCTGCCAGCGCAGCGAATCGTGCCAGTCCTTGCGCGAGCTCGTCACGTTCCGGCGCCCCAGCAGCGCCGGGTCGTAGTGGATCGTCAGTTCGTCGTAGCACGACCAGCGCGTGTAGACCACGCCGCCGTTGATCTTCAGCCTGTCCGTCGCCTGGACGGACGTGCCCAGCCGCACCGCCCCCGGGGTCGGGAACGTCCCGTAGACCGCCCCGTGCCCCAAGGCCTCCCCGGCCGGCCCCTCCACGTCGTAGTCGCCCTTCATCTCGTGGTCGATCGGGCTCTCGTAGGACAGGCCCAGCGCCCAGCGCGGCAGCACGCGCCAATAGGCGCCGAAGTTGTAGCCCACCCCGATGTTGTCCCCCGTCAGCCGCACCATGATGTCCGGGTCCGCGAACGGCTCCCCCGTCGGCACCGCCTTGTCCAGCTTGAAGTCGAAATAGGCAAACCGCACCCCCGCCGCCAACGAAAAGTTCGTCGTCACGCGCCAGGCCAGCGACGGATTCACCTCGAACGACGTGATCCCCGCCTCCGTCACCGAATAGCGCCCCACCCAGCGTTCCGGATACTCCGCGCCCAGCCCCACGCGCGTCCCCAGCGCCACGCCGCACCACAGCCAGTCGTTGACCTCGCGCGTCATGTAGGCCGTCGGCAACGTCCACCAATGGCTCTCTCCGTGCGTATACTGCTCGCCGCCCGGCGTCTTCGCCACCACCGTCTGCCGCGGCTTGATCGCCGTGAACCCCGCCTCGAACTGCGTCCCCGGCAGCTCCGTCATCGCCGCCGCGTTGTTATAGATCACCGACGCCGACACCGGGTCCGCCGTCACCTCCGTCCCCATCGCGTTCCCCCGCGCGGACCCCTCCGAAATCCC
>JAZQOP010000327.1:0-2155 GCA_045627965.1 Kiritimatiellia bacterium
AGGAATCGGAGGAGGGTGGAGGCGAGGAGCAGGAGGGCGGCGGGGACGGTGGAGGCCAGGAGGGCGCGGGGGATGGCGGCCGGGCCAAGCTGGGCCTGCCCCGCGTGGACGAGGTAGAGGTAGAGCCCCGCGCAGGGGACGAGGAGGAGCGGCGCGAGGAAGTGCCGCTGGGCGGTCTCGAAGTTGAGCAGGAGGTAGGCGAGGGCCAGGGGGACCATGGCCAGGGTCATCGAGCGGAGGAGCGCGGCGGCGGTGGCGGCGTCGGCGGGGGAAAGGGCGGACATCGGGCCGTAGAGGATGGTCCAGGGGAGCGCGGGGAAGGCGTAGCAGATGCCGCCGGCCGCCGCGATGAGCAGGGTGGCGAAGGCGATGGCGCGCAGAAGGAGCCGCCCGGCGTGCGGGGGCAGCTCGCCGGTGGAGGCGACCTTGGGGAAGAGCGCCAGGGCGACGGGCATCGGCAGGAAGACGGCGGTGCGCGCGATGGTGGCGGCCTTGGCCAGGAGCTTCGAGCCTTCGGTGCCGAAGTAGTGGACGCCCAGGTTGACGTCGATGTTCATCATCAGCGCAAAGGCTGCCAGCGAGAGGATGGAACCGAGGAGGTAGGGGAGGGCGCCCGGCGTGGACTTGCGGCGGTGCGGGCCGAGCGGCGGAAAGTGGTAGGTGCCCAGCGCCAGCATCCCCAGCAGCAGGACCGCCCCGACGCCGATGGCTTGCGCAAAGATGGCCGGCAGGGCCGTCGCCGAAAGCGTCAGCGCGAACAGGAGCCCGAGGAGGAAGCGGACGGACCCCCAGGCTTGCGGGGTCCAGGCCAGCCAGCCGAACGATTGCATGCCCTGGAAGAGGCCGTAGTAGGTATACATGAGGAGGGACAGCCCCAGCGTGGCGACGGTGGCCGCGGCCAGCGCCGGCGAGACGCCGGCCCAGAAGGCCGCGATGGGCCCGCGGAAGACGACGCCCGCCGCCGCGACGGCGATCGCCACGGCCCAGAGCGCCCGGTGCCAGCGCTGGAAGAAATAGGGCACCTGGCGGTCTTCGCCGGCGGAGTGGAAGAGCGAAATGTAGTGCGCCAGCGTGGTCTGGAGCGCGAGCATCGGCGTGCTGGCCACCAGGATGAGGCCGAGCATCGCGGTGAGGGCCGCGTATTCGACGTCGGGCAGGAGGCGGCCGAGCGTGATGTGGTAGGCGGCATTGCACAGCGCGCCCAGGAAGTTTGCGGAGACCAGCAGCGTGCCTTGCGCCAGGAGGCGGTCGTCGCCCCGGAACAGGCTGTCGCCGGCCAGATGGCCGTGGTGGCGGTGGCGGTTGGAGGAAAGGCAGGACATCGCAGGCTAGGGGGATTGGGGGGACAGGGTGATGACGCGCCCGAGCAGGCGGTCGTAGAGGGCGACCACGAAGCGCAGCGGCGAGTAGAGCAGCCGCAGCCGCACGATGGCCAGGAACATCTGGCAGGAGGAGCGGACGACGCGGATCTTCGAGCCGTCGACGTCGTGCCATTCGGTCGGGATCTCGCGGATCGGGATGCCGGCGCGCCGCGTCTTGAAGAGCATGTCGACGTCGAAGGCCCATCGCGCCAGGCCGATGGTCGGGACGATCGCATGCCACGCGTCGGCGGCCATGACCTTCGCGCCGCATTGCGTGTCGGTGATGCGCAGGTGGAAGAGCGTCCGGACAAGGAAGTTGAAGATGCGCGAGGCCATGCGGCGCTTGAGCGGCTGGCGCGGCGAGACGGCCGAGCCCGGAAGCCATCGCGACGCAATGACCAGCCCGCCGGGCGGCGGGTCGGACTCGGCCTCCAGCAGCAGGTCGAGGAACGCGGCCGGCGGGGTGGCGCCGTCGGCGTCGGTGAAGCCGATGTGTCGGCCCGTCGCCAGGCGCCCGGCGCGGATGATGGCGCCGCCCTTGCCGATGGCTTCCGGCGTGGCCGTGACGCGCAGTGCGGGATGCCGGTCGACGTAGGAGCGGGCCAGCGCCTCGGTGGCGTCGGTCGAGCCGTTGACGGAGACGATGAGCTCGTAGTCGCCCGGCAGCCTTTCGTCGAAGAAGGGCAGGTAGGCGTCGAGCATCGGCCCGAGGCGGTGCTCCTCGTTGTAGGCGGGGACGACGATGGACAGGCGCAGGCTCATTTCCGCTTCTTGCGGCGCGCGGGGGGGGTGAA
>JAZQOP010000328.1:0-2725 GCA_045627965.1 Kiritimatiellia bacterium
AGGGGGAAGGGGCGCAGGGAGGCGACGGAGCGGCAGGCGCCCGGGGACTCGAGGAGCAGCGCCTGGAAGCCCCAGATGGAACGCTGGTCGGGAGCGAGCCCCGTGCCGTCGAGGGCGAAGCCGAGGACGGGATGCGGGAGGCGGTGCTCGAGGACGGCGGCGAGCAGGTGGGCGTGGTGGTGCTGGACGGGATGGACGGGAAGCGCGGCGCCGTCCTGCACGGCAAGGTCGCGAGCGGCGCGGGTGGAGGGGTAGTCGGGATGGAGGTCGACGGCGATGCCCGAAAGCGGCGTGCGGTGGATGGCGGGCAGCTCGGCGGCGGTCGCCCGCCAGCGGGCGATGGCGCGCGGATGGACCAGGTCGCCGATGTGCGCGGAGACGGCAATGGTGCGGTCGGGGAGCGACAGGGCGACGGTGGACTTAGCGGCGGGACCGGCGGCCAGGAGGCCGGCGGGGAGGGCGCCGGGGGCGGGCAGGGAGTAGGGGGCGAGGCCGCGGGCGCGGCGCAGGAAGACGGGTTTTTCGTCGGCGTCGACCAGGAGGACCGAGTCGTCGTAGGGCGCGGCGATGGGGCGGTTGTGGAGGAGGAAGGCGGCGGCAAGGGGGGAGAGGCGGGCGAGGGCGTCGGCGTCGTCGGTGACGAGCGGTTCGTCGGTGACGTTGGCGGAGGTGGCGACGACGGGGAGGCGCAGGGCATCGAGGAGGAGCCAGTGGAGGGGGGCGTAGGGGAGGAAGGCGCCGAGCGTGTCGAGGTGCGGGGCGAGAAGGCCCGAAAGGCGGGGATGGGGGGCGGGCGGCGCGTCCGGGCCGGGCCGCCGGCGCAGAAGGACGATGGGTGCGGCGGGCGAGGCCAGCCAGGCGGCCTCCGCGTCCGTGACGCAGCAATAGGCGCGGATGGCGTCGAGCGAGGGAAAGAGGACGGCGAGCGGCTTGTCGGGGCGGCGCTTGCGGAGGCGCAGCTCGTGGACGGCGGCGTCGGAAGTCGCCAGGGCGAGGAGGTGGTAGCCGCCGATCCCCTTGAGGGCGAGGATGCGGCCGGCGCGCAGGACGGCGAGGGCCGCGGACAGGGCGTCCTCGCGCAGGACGGGGCGCGGGGGCGGCGGAAGGCCGAGGCGCGGCGAAGGGAGGAATTCGAGGCGCGGCCCGCAGACGGGGCAGGCGATGGGCTGGGCGTGGAAGCGGCGGTCGGCGGGGTCGGCATATTCGGCGGCGCAGGCGGGGCAGAGGGGGAAGGCGGCCATCGTCGTGGAGGGGCGGTCGTAGGGGAGGGCCGTGATGATCGAGGCGCGGGGGCCGCAATGCGAGCAGGTAATGAAGGGGTAGCGGTAGCGGCGGTTGGCCGGGTCGCGCATTTCGCGCAGGCAGTCGGGACAGACGGCGAGGTCGGGCAGGACGGGCGCGGGGCGGTCGCCGTCGGTGGCGCTCGAAGGCAGGATGGCGAATGTCGCCGGCAGCGGTTCGGCGGGGACGAAGGCGGTCGGCGCGGAGGGAAGCGGCTCGGCGGCCGCCGGCAGCGAGGGGAGGAAGCCGCGGACGAAGGCGTCGACGGCATCCGTGGGCCCCGCAAGGACGATTTCGGCGCCGTCGGGGGTGTTCCGGACGAATCCGCCGAGGCGGAGGGCGGCGGCGAGGCGGTAGGCCGACGGGCGGAAGCCGACGCCCTGGACACGGCCGCGGAAGAGCCAGCGAAGGATGCGTTGCGAATCGGCGGGCATGGGTCCGGTCGGGGTCGTCGGGTTGCTACAAAAAAGCGGAAACATCGCTGTTTCCGCAAGTGGTGGGCGATACAGAACTCGAATCTGTGACCTCTTGCATGTCAAGCAAGCGCTCTAACCAACTGAGCTAATCGCCCGAAATCGGGGGGAAGTATGCCATGCGTTTTTGGAAACGCAACCTCTTTTTTGCCGAAAATGGAAAAAAGTGGTTTTCGGGGGCGGCGGGGCGGTGATGGGGCAAAAAAAAAGGCGCAGCCGGGAGGCTGCGCCGATGGAGCGCCGAGGGCTAGGCCAAGGTGGCGTTCTTCTTCGCGAGGTCGACGAGGGAGGCGAAACCTTCGGCGTCGTGGATGGCGATTTCGGAAAGCATCTTGCGGTTGAGCTCGACGGCGGCCTTGTGGAGGCCTTCGATGAAGCGGCTGTAGCTGATGCCGTTGTTCTTGCAGGCGGCGGACAGGCGGACGATCCAGAGTCCGCGATAGTCGCGCTTCTTCTCCTTGCGGTGGGCATAGGAGAGCGCCATGGCGCGATCGACGGCCTCGGTGGCCTGGCGGAAGAGCTTGCTGCGGCTGCCGTAGAAGCCCTTGGCGCGGGCGAGGCGGCGTTTGCGGCGTTTGCGGCTGGCGACGGCGTTGGTAGTCCTGGACATGGTATCGATCCTCCTGCGTTAGTTGCCCATCTCGAGGGAGAGGGAGCGGGCGATGTTGCCGGTCGCCTGCGAAAGGGTCCGGAGGTGCCGCTTCTGCTTGCGGGTCTTGCTGGCGGCCAGGTGGCGGTGGCCGGGGCGGTTGTGCAGCACTTTGCCGGTGGCGGTCTTCTTGAACCGCTTCACGACGGCCTTGCGCGTTTTCTTCTTGACTGTAGTGGCCATGGGAATTTCCTCGTCTTGTGCGGGGGCCGGATGCCTCCGCGCGCTCTCGTTCGTTCGTTAAGAGTCGCGGCTTTATATGCTTTTTTCCCTCTGTGGTAAAGCAGAAATTTTGTTTTTGGGCGTTTTTTTCGCGCGGGGG
>JAZQOP010000329.1:0-2197 GCA_045627965.1 Kiritimatiellia bacterium
TATGAATTCTATTGGATTTTATGCGATAGAAGTAAGCCATTATGGAATTCCTATGCTGGTAAATATGTTGTTCCGTCCCGCAGTACGCGGCTATCGTCCGAGAGTCGCCCCACCCGCCGCCTCACACGCCTCACCAACACCCCCCGCGGAACCGAGGGCTCCCCCTGCTGGTCCCCCGACGGCTCCCGCATCGCCTACGTCGCCAACACCACCGGCGTCCCCCAGATCTACATCATCTCCAAAAACGGCGGCACCCCCGTCCGCCTCACCTCCGACGCCTCCCAGAGCGCCGCCCCCGACTGGGGCAAAAACGGCCTCATCGCCTACCAGGTCCAGAAGTTCGGACGCTTCCAGATCGCCATCGCCGACCCCGCCACCAAGGCCTCCCGCCTCATCACCAACGAACCCGGCGTCGACTACGAGGACCCCTCCTGGGCCCCCGACGGCCGCCACCTCGCCGCCGCACGCGTCGTTAATTACCGTTCCGCCATTTACCTGCTTGACACGGAGGGGGATGACCCCGTAGCGTTAACCACGTCGGGCGACTGGCGCGCACCCGCATGGTCCCGCTGACCCGCCCCGCCGCCCGCCGCCGACCCGCCCCATTTAATTTAGACCCCAAAGAAAGAGAGAAAAAAGGAATGAAGAAGTTCAACTGGTCCATCCTCCTCGTCGGTTTCATCGCCCTGGCCGTCCTGGCCACCACCGGCTGCGTCTCCAAGAAGCGCAAGGCCTCCCTCCCCGGCGACGACCCCGTCGCCATGCAGGGCGAAGTCATGTACGACGAAAACGGCCTCCCCTACTACCTCGACGAAAACGGCAACCGCATCTACATCGACGACCCCAACGCCCTCGGCGACCGCTCCGGCTCCGAAATCGGCGGCGGCTTCGAACCCGTCCTCTTCACCTACGACAACTCCCAGATCGACCCCGCCGAAATGTCCAAGATCGACACCGTCGTCGCCTACCTCAACGACAACGCCGCCTACGGCCTCGTCATCGAAGGCCACTGCGACGAACGCGGCAGCAACGAATACAACCTCGCCCTCGGCGAACGCCGCGCCCTCGCCGTCCGCGCCGCCATCATCTCCGCCGGCATCGACGCCTCCCGCATCACCACCCGCAGCTACGGCGAGGAAAACCCCGTCGCCATGGGCCACGACGAATCCTCCTGGGCCTCCAACCGCCGCGCCGAATTCATCGTCACCCAGTAACCCCGCGCCCAGCGCGCCACAAGGGCGACCGCTCCCGCGGCCGCCCTTTTTTCAACGCCTCTCCAACCACGATGCACTATTCACCAACCACTAACCACTCACCCCTATCCCCTTCCCCCTTCACTCCTCACTTTTCCCCCTCCCCTCCCCATTTTTTGATTGCCCCGGCCCCCCGTTTGCGCTTTACTTCCCCTCGCGAGGACCTCCGCGCCTTCGCGATGACCTGGCCCCAGCGCCCGGCGTCCCATCCATCACACCATACCACTGGAAAGTTCGAGGAGTTCAGCATGAAACTACGTTCGTTGATCGGTCTGACGGCCATGGCCGCCATCGTGATGGGTCTCGCCGCCTGCGAATGGAGCTCCAGCGGCGACAACGACACCACCTTCACCCGCTACGACGGCTGGAACTTCTCCGGCAGCTACCGCGCCTCCGAAGACTCCGGCTCCGCCTACACCCAGGTCATCGCCCAGCAGGACGGCCGCAACCTCACCCTCGTCGACAACCGCGGCGGCCGCTACACCGGCAAGATCACCAAGCAGTCCTCCCGCCCCTGGACCCCCGACACCTCCACCGCCGAAGACCCCGCCATCTCCGCCTACGCCCCCGCCTCCTCCTCCCTCAAATACTACTTCGTCACCGCCTCCTTCGAGGTCTCCGGCACCAGCTACCGCGGCCGCCAGACCACCGTCGTCGGCACCTTCGAAACCGTCCAGTTCACCTCCACCGAAAACTCCACCGAAAGCGTCTCCTCCCTCCTGGCCGCCACCTTCGTCGAACAGGGCGCCGGCTCCAGCTCCTTCACCGGCGCCAGCGCCGGCATCAGCTCCCAGGCCCAAAGCGGCGGCGGCTCCGAGGAATAACGCCCCACTCCTCCCGACAACGCCCGGCCGCACGCCGGGCGTTTTTTGTAAGCACAAAAGGACACCCCCATGAAGAAAACCCCCGTCGCCCGTTTCCTTCCCCTTTCCCCCCTCCTCGCC
>JAZQOP010000330.1:0-1830 GCA_045627965.1 Kiritimatiellia bacterium
CCGGCCGCCCCATCCGGCTTTTTCTGCGTCCCCACGCATAATTTCCAAATCCTCGCCCCTCCCGCCCCCCGGCAGGCTTCGGCCTGCCCTCTAACCACCGATCCCTCACCACGCCCCTCGGGACCGGCCTCCTCCTGGGCCGCCTTCGTGCCCCACTCCCGCCCCCGCCACCCGCCCGATTTGCCCCCAAATTCCCCACAAGCCTGTTAATAACTTGTTCGATTTTGGCCCCGGACCGGTTTCCCCGTCTTCCTAACCCATTGCGCCGCAACGACTTGCAAAAAAATCGCCATTCCTGTGGATTTCCGTTGACGAACGGTGGGGGAAAGTGGCATAAAGTGGGGCATAGGAACTACCCCGTGGAGCGACAAGTCACAACGACCGAATTTAGCGAAAGGCTCGAAAACGCCTTTGTGGGCCTCTATGCCCATTCGCTGGACGGAAAGCGCCGCTTCACCATCCCGTCGGACTGGCGCGAAGGGGCCGGCAACGACGCCTTGTACGTCCTGCCCGGCTTCAACACGCCCTGCCTGCACGTCTTTACGGCGCGGGACATGTCGGAGCGCATCAAGACCGCCCGCAAGGTGTCCATCGCCAACGTGAAGGCCCAGCAGTTCCAGCGCATGCTCTTCTCGAAGGCCTGTCGTGTGACGCCCGACGGCCAGGGGCGCATCCGCGTGTCCGACAGCCTCCTCGACGAGGCCGGGATCCAGGGGCAGGTCATCCTGGTCGGCGCCGCCAACCGTTTTGAGCTATGGAGTCCGGAAAAATGGCAAGAGCAGAGTACATTGCTGGAACAGAACAGCTTCGAGGACGTGGCCTCTTCGCTCGGGTTGTAGGCTTCCTCGGCGAGTTCCTCCTCGGCATCGGCGCCAAGTCCGGCGCCGGCGAGGACGCCTGGTGGAAGGACGACGGCGAGGAGCCTTCTCCCGAGCCCATCCGCCGCACGCGCGACCAGGAACGCCAAACCTTCATCTTCGACGAAAACGGCGCCCTCACCGAGGACGCCGCCCCGCGCCGCACCTCGGCCGCGATGGCCATCCCCGTCGCCCTGGAGCCCGAGGCCCCCGCCCCCGTCGCCAAGGCCATCCCCCAGAAGGGCGCCACCGGCGTCGGCCGCGTCAAGCTCCTCCCCCGCACCGAGGTGTCCGTCCGCGCCAAGAACCGCCGCACCGCCCGCGTCGTCGCCACCACGCGCGCCATCGCCGGCGCCGAGGCCGCCGCCAAGGCCGTGGCCGTCCCGGCCGCCAAGGGCGACCTCATCCGCTCGCTCGGGCGCAGCAATTCCCTTTCACGCGGCCTGGAGGGCGTCCGTTGGTTATCCGTTCCCCGACGGGCCCTCCTGCCGCGTTATCGCCTCTTTGTCGGTGCCGACGGCGTCGAGCAGGACAGCCGCACGGGCATCATGACCGTCGTTTCGCGCGACAAGCGCAACGCCCGCGGCCGCGTCTGGTTCGGCTAGGGCACAAGGGGGGACCGTGCAGCCATCCGACGCCCGCCCGCACACGCCCGTCCTCCTCGGCGAAACCGTCTCCGCCCTCGTCACGCACCCCGGCGGCACCTACGTCGACTGCACCGCCGGCGCCGGCGGCCATTCCGCCGCCATCCTCGAAGCCGCCGGCCCCGACGCCCGCCTCCTCGCCATCGACCGCGACCCCTCCGCCCTGGCCATCGCCGCCGAACGCCTCGCCCCCTTCGGCAACCGGGCGATCCTCCGCCGGGCGGCCTTCTCGACCGTCGCCGACGTCGTCCGCGACCTCGCCCTCCCCCCTCTCCGCGGCGTCCTGATGGACATCGGCGTCTCGAGCATGCAGCTCGGCCGCCCCGAAC
>JAZQOP010000331.1:0-3193 GCA_045627965.1 Kiritimatiellia bacterium
CAGCATGGCGGCCGCCGCGTCGGCATCGGCCGCCGCCTCGGCGCGGCGGCATACGCCCACCGTCGCCGCCACGGCGCAGGCCACGCCAGCGCAGATCGCCAGCGCCACCAGCACCTCCACCAGCGTAAACCCGGCGCGCCCGGAGGCCGCCCCCGCCCCCCTGCCCTGTCCGCGCGCCGCCGGCATGCAAGCCCTACTTCAGGCCCATCTCGATCATCTTCTCGGCGATCTGGATCGCGTTCTGCGCCGCGCCCTTCCAGATGTTGTCGCCCGAGACGAACAGCGACAGCCCGTTCTCCACCGTCGGGTCCTGGCGGATGCGCCCGACGAACGAGTCGTAGCACCCCGTCGCCTCGATCGGCATCGGGAAGACGTGGTTCGCCAGGTCGTCCACCACGCGGACGCCTTCGGTCCTCGACAGGATCTCGCGGGCGCGCTCGGCGCTCAGCGGCTTGCGGAACTCGACGTGCAACGCCTCGGAATGGCCGTTGAACACCGGGACCCGGACGCACGTGGAGACGACCTGGATGCTGTCGTCGCCCAGGATCTTGCGCGTCTCGCGGCCCAGCTTGACCTCTTCCGACGTGTAGCCCGGCATGTCCTTCGACTCGCTGCCGATCTGGGCCACCACGTTGAACGCGATCTGCGCGGGGAAGACCTGCGCCGGCGGGACCGGCTCGCCGTTGGAAATCGCCTTGGCCTGGTCGGCCAGCTCGCGGACCGCCGCCGCGCCCGCGCCCGAGACCGCCTGGTAGGTGCAGCACACCAGGCGCTTGATGCCGGCTTCCTTGTGGAGTGCATACAGCGGCATCAGCGCGATCGCCGTCGAGCAGTTCGGGTTCGCCACGAAGTTCTGGTGCGCGCGCAGGGCCTCGGGGTTGATCTCGGGGATGCACAGCGGCACGCGCGGGTCCATCCGGAAATCGTCGCCGTTGTCGATGACCGTGCAGCCGGCCTCGGCCGCGCCCCAGCCCAGCGTCTTCGAGGCGCCCTTCGCCCCTTCCGTGCCCGCGAAGAACGCGAAATCGTAGCCCTTGAACGACTCCGGGCCCGTCGCCACCTTCACCTCGACCGGCAGGCCGTCGATCATCTCCGTGCGTTCGCTGCGGGCGAACGCCGTCAGCTTCGCCATCGGGAACTCGCGCTTGCGCAGCAGACGGACGATTTCCGTCCCGACCGCCCCGATGCCCACCATGCACACATTATACTTTTTCATCTCTGGTTCCTCGTTTCTTCTTCTCTCTTACGCTTGCGTAAAGGGATGGGCCGACACCTTCGCGGCCACCTCGCCGACGGGCAGGGTCCACTGCTCGCCGCTGGCCATGTCCTTCACATTCGCCGTGCCGGCCGCCAGCTCGTCGCCGCCGCGGATCACCGCGAACCGGGCCCCCGACTTGTTGGCCGCGCGCATCTGCGACTTCATGCTGCCGCCCGGGGCCATCCGGCACGCCAGGCCGGCCGCGCGCAGTTCGCGCATCAGGGCCAGGTTCGCGTCGACGGCCTCGTCGCCGAGGGCCACGAGCCAGGCGTCCAGCGGGACCTCCGACGAATGCGCCGCGGCCAGGCCGGCCTCCTGGAGGGCGCCGGCCACGCGCTCCATGCCGATGGCGAACCCGACGCCCGTCAGCTCGCGCCCGCCCAGCGAAATCCGGTAGCGCCCGCCGCCCGCCAGGGCATTCTGCGAGCCGTTCGACGAGCCGACGATCTCCCAGATCGTGTGCTCGTAGTAGTCCAGGCCGCGCACCAGCAACGGATCGACCACGTAGGGCACGCCCATCGCCCGCAGGTGCCCTGCCACCGCCTCCAGGTAGCCCCGCGACTCGTCCGACATGAACGACGCCAGCGGCGGCAGCTGCGCCACGATCGCCTTGCAGGCCTCCTCCTTGCAGTCCAGCACGCGCAGGACGTTCTGGCCGATGCGGCGGCGGCAGTCCTCGCACAGGGCGGCCTCGTGCGGGGCCAGGGCGGCCCGGAGCGAGGCGGCGGCCGGCGCGTGGTCGGCGGCGGCCCCGCGCGTGTTGAGGTGGATGGCCAGGTCCTTCAGGCCCCAGGCGCGGAAGAGGTCGATCTGCAGCGCCAGGATTTCCGCGTCCACCGCCGGCGAGGGTGCCTCCAGGCATTCGACGCCGCACTGGTGGAACTGGCGCTTCCGTCCGGCCTGGGGGCGCTCGCAGCGGAACATCGGCCCCAGGTAGAACCAGCGCGCGCCGTCCGTCTCCTGCGGGCCGAGGCCTGCCGCGTGGCGCATCACCCCGGCCGTGCCCTCCGGGCGCAGGCAGAAGCGCCGCCCCGCGCGCTCGAACACATACATCTCCTTCTGGACGACGTCGGTCGTGTCGCCGATCGACCGCACGAAGAGGCCCTCGTATTCCATCAGCGGGGTCCGCAGCTCGGTGAACCCGTAGCGCGCCATCACGCCGCGCGCCACCCCTTCCATCCATTGCCAAAGGCGCACCTCGGCGCCCGTGATGTCGGACATCCCCTGGATCGGCTGCGTAAGCGACGACATGGCTCCTGCTCCTTCGCGCGGCGGCGGCCCTAGCGGGTCGCCTCCCGCATTTCCTTGCCCGGACGGAAGCGGACCACCTTGTGCGCCGGAATCTCCACCGACTGGTCCGGGCGCTGCGGATTCCGTCCGATCCGCGCCTTGCGCTCCGAGACCTCGAACACGCCGAAGCGGCGCAGTTCGATCGTCTTGCCCGCCGCCAACGTCGCGATGATCTCGTCGAACGTCTTCTGGATGACCGCCTGCACCTGGTTCTGCGGCAGCTTCAGCGATTCGGCGATGCGGACCGCCAGCTCGCGCTTGGTCACGTTCCCGGAACCGGCCGCCTCCGTGGCGCCGACGATGTTTTGGACAAGGGGATTCATTCTGGCCTCTCAAAATCACGCAAAGCGTGAACGGCGGGGAATTTACGCCGGCGCCCCCCCGTTGTCAACGGCGCTTTTTCCCTCCTCCATTCTTGTCGCCGTCGGCCAAAACGACGGGCGCCGGGCGGGGAGCAGGCGGAGCGGGGAAAAAGCCGAAGGCGGACCGCGGCGGGATGAAAAGCCGCATGCCCCCCCAAGGGCAGGCCCGCTGGGCGGCCGTTCGCCCCCCCCGCACAGCCTAGGCATCCTGGGCCGCCTGGACATTCCAGCCCACCCGAAATTCGTGATTTTTCGGCGAAACATTGGGGTTTTTGCCGATTTT
>JAZQOP010000332.1:0-2784 GCA_045627965.1 Kiritimatiellia bacterium
GCGACCCATGTAGTCGTATTCGTACTCATAGATCCGGCTGCCCGTGATCAACACGCGTGGAGAAGCCTTCACCAGCCGGTTTTCGGCGTCCCAGGTAAACTGCCAACTGCCAGATGAGGTCATGTTGCCGTCGGCATCATATACGGGTTCGACGGCTCCCTCATTGATGTTGGTGTATTGGTTCAGCTCGTTGGCCTGATATAGGTTCGTGACTGCGTTGACGCTGGCCTGTTGTCGATTGCCGATGGGGTCGTAAGAGTAGGTGTAGGTGTTGGTGCCCATGATTGCATCTGCCAGTTCAGACCTCACGTTGTACCCGAACAGGTTGGTCGTCAATCCCGAATCCACCCGCTGAGTCCGTCGGCCGACTGCGTCGTAGGCATAGGTGAAGGCCGAAACCGGGCTGCCGTCGAAGGTGTTGACCACCTCCGTCCGCAGGTCGCGATTCGGCTCGTAGGCATAGGTGGCAGCCGCGCCGTTCGAGATGCTCCACCCAGCGAGCAGGGAAGAATCAGAAACGTAGGAGTAGTCGAACTGGACGCCGCTGGAAATCGCGACAGAGGCGAAGCGCCCGAAGTTGTCGTAGGCGTATCCGACGGCATAGTCGGCATCCAGCGCGATGCCGGATGGGCGCCCGAAGGAATCCACAGACCGCGCCAGCACTTCGCCGTCGGGCATGCGCTCTTCCAGCAGCGTCAGGGCGTCATAGACGTTTGTGCGGGTGCCGAGGACGTCGGTGATGGTCAATTGGCGGCCAAGGCGGTCGTAGGTGAAGGCGACATCGGGAGTGGAGTCGGAGTAGTCGATGGCGACGAGCTGGCCGAGGGCGTGGGCTGAGTCTGCGGCATACCATAAGCCCCAGACGACACAAGAATGAGGAGGCTTTGTGTTGGGATTATGGGGTTGCATCTTTTTCAGTTTTGTCATCATCTAAGGGGCTGTTCCCTAGACTCTCCTCAATGGCCCATTTTTTCCACATAGCGTCGACATATTTTTGACCTGCAATTGCGCCGTCTTGTTCAAAGATTATCCGCAAATTCAATAGTTCTTTTCTGGGGTCTTTGATGCCATTCAATGCCGTGAGCCAGGCAAAATTGTTCATAACACACATGATTTGTGTCGCATTGTAACATGTCCGCCTTAACAAAAACATTTTCTGAAAACCACGTTCTTCCTTAACGGCGAGCTTCCAGTCAGAGGACTCTCTCAATCCAAAACGGTCAACCAAAACAGAATAAGGTGTTTCATGAACTAGATTGCCGCAAGTAAAACCAAATAAAGTTGTTATATATTTCTGATCACCGTTGATAACATCAACATATATAGATTTCGTCCAACAAACAGGTGCCACTGCGGAAAGTACCAACAAAAGAATACAAACTGAAAGGACACATAATATGTTGATTTTATTTATCATGGCCTGAACACCTTTTTTTTGCCTAACCATTCATCATAAACAAATCTTTGCAATGTATGTACGTCGTCGCACATAAGTTTTTGGAGATTGTCTGCGTTATTATAAAAATCTTTTATCAGATCTTTCTGTTTATTCGTATCAATAGTGCCTTGGCCATGGGTTAACTCATGAAACATAGTCGTATTTCGCGTTTCAGGCGGCAGATTGAACCATTCATTATCAAGTATAATTTCATCATCATACCAAAAAACACGCGATGGCCAATACATAGCATTGTACTTCCCATGGAAATCTTTTCTATATATTTCCAAATTATAAGTCGGGTTGTCAATATCATTGAGCATCCGAAATAAAAGCATCTTGAGTTCCATCAAGCCGGTGATCATTTCCTCGTAACACGCACACGCTGAAAAATTCTCAATATGTTTGTCTATTTGCGACATGAGTTCGTTGATTCTTACAGCAACACAATGAATTGAATTTTCAATCATCTGTTTTTCATGTTCAGAAAAATCATCTTCCCATTCATAATTATACAATCCCTTTGGATCAATATGATTAAGAGGGGCGTTCCTGCCAAAAGCATAAATGTTTGGGCCCCCGAATTCTGTTATGGGGTCTCTGCTAATCCAGCGACCAGAAGGTAAAGAATAATATCTATATCCAAAGTATTGCAATTGTGCTTCTGCATCTACAATCTTTGTACTGAAAAAAATCATTTGACGGCGTGCAATTACCCAACTGTGTTACAGTATTGCCGTAGGAGTCATATTCATAGTGAGCTGAAAGTGTCCCGTCTTCGTACAACAGGTCGGAGATGTTGCCGTTGGCGTCGCAAAAGGAGAACCACGGGGAGTTGGGATCGGAGTGGCGTTGCATGAGGAGACCGCCTATGCCACCGGCGTCCTGGAGGGTGGCGGAGAGGTCGAGGCCCCAGACGTATGCGGCGGCGACGGGGCCGGTGGTGCCGGTGAGGTAGAGGTTGGTCTGGGGGATGTAGGTGGGCGGGGTGCGGGGCGTCGCGGGGGGCTTGAGTTCGTGGAGGAGGTTCCAGCCGTCGTAGCGGTAGGCGCGGCCTTGGACGTAGTGCCAGGTGGTTTCGCCGAGATAATCGTTCCATGAGAACTCGCGGCGGGCGATGCGGCGGCTTTGGGCGTCATACATGTATTGGACAAGGGTGGAGTCGAGGTTGGTGACGAGGGGCTGGACTTCGATGAGGCGGTTCTCGGCGTCCCATGTGTAGCTCCATGTGCCGTCGGAGGTCATGTTGCCGTCGAGGTCGTAGGTGGGGGCGCGGCCACCGGCCAGGGCGTTGGTGTACTGGTTGAGTTCGTTGGCGGCGTAGAGGGTGGTGGCGCCGTTCTCGG
>JAZQOP010000333.1:0-2380 GCA_045627965.1 Kiritimatiellia bacterium
TCCCCGCCCGCGTCGTCGCACCGCCCACCTTCGCCAAGGGCCAGACCCTCTGCCCCGCCTGCCTCCCCGACGGCTCCTTTGCGCGCCTCCAGTTCCTCCACCGCGACCTCGACGCCGCCGCCAGGAAATCCCTGCGCGCCACCGAGCGCGGGCAGCTCCTGCGCCTCGCCGGCGCCAGCCCCGTCGGCACCCCGCCCCTCCGCCGCGCCGCCCTCGCCCCCTGAAACACGTTTCCATTCATTGGAAAACCCCCGGAAACCCGTTTCCATTGCGTGGAAAGGCGCCCCGAACACGTTTCCATTCAATGGAAACCTGTTTTTGCGAAAGTTAGCCTTGGCGAACATCCCGCCTGCACCGGCCCCCTGCGCATGTTGCCCTCAGGCGGCTCCGTCCGCCGTGCCGCCCCTCAGAGTTCCACGAACGTGATGCCCCCGTTTTCGCGGTCCTGGCGCTCCCAGGGTTCCAGGAACGGATAGCACCGGCGCCATTCGCGCGTCGGGCGGACGTCCTCGCCATGGAAGACCGCCCGCACCGTCCGGCGGCCCCGCAAAAATTCCACCTGGCGCCGGAACTCGTCGCGGATCAGCGCGCGGCCGGCGGTGTTCGTCCCCTTGCCGTGGATGACGCGGAGCATCCGGACCCCGTCGCGCAGGGCCGCATCCAGCTCGCGGCGGAAGAAGGCCAGGGCGTCATCGACCGTCGGGTGCCCGTGCTCCAGGTTGAGGGTGCGGAGCTTTTCGCGGGGCCGGCCGGCGTCCGGGGCGGCCGCGGCGGGGGGCAGCGGCGATTCGCAGTAGGGGCAGGCGGCGCAGGAATCCGGCACCGCCTCGCCGCAGACGTCGCAGGTCCTCATCCCTCTGCCAGCTGCAGCAGGTACTGGCCGTAGGCGTTCTTCGCCATCGACGCGCCGGCCTTGGCCAGCTCCTCGCGGCCGATCCAGCCGTTCCGGAAGGCGATTTCCTCGAGGCAGGCGACCTTGAGGCCCTGGCGTTCCTCGATCGTCTGGACGAAATTCGAGGCCTGGAGGAGGGATTCGTGCGTGCCGGTGTCCAGCCAGGCGAAGCCGCGCCCCAGCAGCTCGACCCGCAGCCGCCCCTGTTCGAGGTAGAGGCGGTTGAGGTCGGTGATTTCCAGCTCGCCGCGCGGCGAGGGCTTCAGGCTCGCCGCCAGGTCGCACACGTCCGGGCCGTAGAAGTAGAGGCCGGGGACCGCATAGGACGACTTCGGATGCGCCGGCTTCTCCTCGATGCCGAGCACCTTGCCCGTCCCGTCGAACTCGACGACGCCGTAGCGTTCCGGGTCGCGCACCAGATAGCCGAACACCAGGCCGCCCTCCCTCAGGGCCCCCGCCCGCCGCAGGATGCCCGTCAGCCCCGTCCCGTAGAAGATGTTGTCGCCCAGCACCAGCGCCGACGGCTCCCCCGCCACGAAGTCCCGGCCGATGATGAACGCCTGCGCCAGCCCTTCCGGCCGCGGCTGCTCCGCATACTCCAGCCGGACCCCGAACGCCGACCCGTCGCCCAGCAGCTGCCGGAACCGCGGCAGGTCCTCCGGCGTCGAAATCAGCAGGATCTCGCGGATCCCCGCCAGCATCAGCACCGACAGCGGATAATACACCATCGGCTTGTCGTACACCGGCAGCAGCTGCTTGCTCACCACGCGCGTAATCGGATGCAGCCGCGTCCCCGCTCCGCCCGCCAAAATGATTCCCTTCATCGCCGACTCCTTTCTTCCAGGCCCTTTTCTCCAAACACACCGTCCCGGGCGGCGCCTAGCTCGCCGCCGCCCAGCGTTGCGCCCACTCCGGGCAGCCATGCCACAGCGCCAGCGCCAGCGCCACCCCCAGCAGCGCCCCCACGAACACCTCCGTCCGCGTATGCCCCAGGAACTCCAGCAGCCGCTTCGGCTGGACCTTCCGGTCCCGGTAGAACTCCTCCGCCATCTTGTTCAGCAGCCGCGCCTGCTGCCCCGCCGCATGCCGCACCCCCTGCGCGTCCACCATGATCAGGAACATCATCCCCGCCGCGATCGCGAACGACACCGTATGCCACCCCGCCACCAGCCCGATCGCCGTCGTGCAAGCCCCGGCCGACGCCGAATGCGAACTCGGCATCCCGCCCAGCCGCAGCAGGAACCCGTAGTCGAACCGCCGTTCCTTGATCGCGTAGAGCAGCAACTTGACGACCTGGGCCGCCATCCACCCGGACAGCATCGCCACCAACGGAAAATTGTAGAAAATGGTCGTTTCCATATCCCGCGAGTTTACCCTCCGCCCCGCCCCCCGTCAAACCCTTTCGCCCGCCCCGGGCCTGCCTGAAAGTTGCAGGATGTCAAGGGACACCCCGCGAGGGCGGTGCGGGAGGGCCGAAGGGGGGCGGGA
>JAZQOP010000334.1:0-3218 GCA_045627965.1 Kiritimatiellia bacterium
CGCAGTTTGCCAGAATAACGGACACCGGACGGAAAGCAGGCCGGCCGGCGGGAATATCCCGTTTGCCAAATACTGGACACTCAAGCAGAATGGAGGCATGAACACTATGTCACGAATGGCTACGACGGAATACATCGGCGCAAAAAGACGGATCTACGCGGAGGCGGACAGGCGGAAGCGCATCCGGCTCCTCGACGAGGTCTGCGAAACGACCGGCTACTCGCGCAAGTACGCGAACCGCCTGCTGACGGGCAGCCGGAAGTTCAGGGAGCGGAAAGGCCGCGGAAAGACCTATACGCCCGACGAGGCCGAGGTCCTGAAAAAGGTCTGGCTGGAGGCGGGGTGCCCGTGCGCGCCCTACTTCAAGGCCGAACTCGGGCGCTGGCTGGAGGAATACTCGACGGAGGTCGCGGTGCTCCCGCCGGGCATCTGCCAGTCGCTGCTGCGGATGAGCGACCGAACGATCTCGCGCCTCCTGGCCGGCGAAACGTACCTCGACGGACCCGGGCTGCTGCAGGCGGAGCCCTAAAAGCTCTGCGACGACTGGTCGGACTACCGGAACTTCTTCTGCCCGTGCAAGATGCTCGTCGCCAAGGAAAAGCGGCCGGACGGCAAGGGATTCCGGTGCCGCTACGACGCCCCGAAAACGCCGTTCCAGCGGCTGCTGGACGAAGACATCCTTTCCCCCGAAGCCGAAAAGGCCCTTCGGGAGCGGCGCGCCCGGTGTAGCGGGATGGAGCTGTATCGGCGGGTGCGCAAGCGCCTGCGGAAGATCCGGCGCCTGCAGCAGGAACATGCCGCCGCGAAGAAGGCGTCAAGCCGTGCGGAGCCGGCTTGTCCGGCCTTGCCGTTGCGCGGCACCCCTTCGGGGGCGGCCGTCCTGCGCCGGCCCCGCACGGCTTCCCCGAACCACCCCGCCCAGGAAAGGGCCGAGAGTGTCCAGTATTTGGCAAACCAAAAACCGCCCGCCTACCTGCAGAGTGTCCTTTCTATTTGACAAACTGGGTTTTCCCCTATAATTTCCATTGTTTTCGTGCACTCGCCATGATGACCGTCCTCGCTATCGCCTTCATTCTTCTCGCCTTCGTCGGCGCCAGGCTCCCCGACGCCGCGGAGCCCTTCCATCCCGACTACATGGCCCGCAACCGCACCCGCGCCATCAACGGCATCTTCGTCGCCTTCATCCTCGCCTCCCACTGCTACACCAACGACTTCTTCCGGACGCTCCTCACCCACGCCGACACCGGGTTCGTCCTCCTCCGCGACGCCATCGGACAGCTCTGCGTCGTCTCCTTCCTCTTCTACTCCGGCTACGGCATCTTCCTCTCGATCCGCGCCAAGGGCCGCCCCTACCTCCGCGCCCTCGTCACCCGCCGGTTCCCCATGCTGCTGCTCCACTTCGATTCCGCCGTCCTCCTTTTCATCCTCCTCCGCCTCGCCCTCGGAAAAACCTATTCCGGCTCCCACCTCCTTCTCACCCTGTTCGCCTGGGAAAGCGTCGGCAACTCCTGCTGGTTCATCTTTGTCACGCTCGCCTTCTACCTCTTCACCGCCCTGGCCTTCCGCCTCTTCCCCCGCCGTCCCCTCGCCGCCATCCTCCTGCTCTCCGCCCTCGCCGCCGTCCTCGGCTGCCTCTTCGCCGCCGCCGACAAGACCGTTGCCTGGTACTACACCCTGACCGCCTTCCCCGTCGGCATGCTCTACGCCCTCGTCCAACCCCGGTTCGAGCGCCTCTGCCTCTCGTCCACCCGGCGCTGGCTCCTCACCCTCCTGTCCCTTCTCGCGCTCCTCCTGGTCTTTCACGCCTTCCGCAAGCACGCCCTCGCCTACAACGCCATGGCCGTCGCCTTCGCCATCCTGCTCCCCGTCGTCACCTCCCGCCTCCGCCTCGACAACCCCATCCTCCAATTTCTCGGGCGCCACATCTTCTCCATCTACATCCTGCAGCGCATCTTCATGATCCTCCTCAACCGCTTCGGCCCCGGCATCCTCAACCGCTACATCCCCCCGTCGTTCTCCGCCGCCACCTACTTCGCCCTCGCCGCCTCCGCCACCTGCTTCCTCGCCATCCTCTTCGACGTCCTCTGGTCGCGCCTTGACGCCAAGCTCTTCCCGCCCATCAACGCTCCAACCAGCCCCCGCATATCATGAGTGTATTTGCACAAGTTACCCAGCGCACCCTCAGCTCCGTTGCAGGCACCCTCTATCGACTTCTGCGCCCGTTCTGCCGAGTCTCCTCCTCGCCAAAATTTCTCTTCGAAAGCTTCAATGGCAATGGCTTTCGCGGCAATTCCTACTATCTTCTCCTCGCCGCCGCGCAAAACCCAAAAACCGCCGATGCCCCCAAAATCGTAGCCGTCAAACCGCCGTATCTCCGCGCCACACGCCAGTTCCTCGCCAGCAAAAACATCCGTGCCCTCCATGTCGTCAGCACCACATCCCTCTCCTATCTGCGAGCTCTCCTCACCGCATCCCACCTCACCACCGACACCCACTTCCCGCCCTTCTACGCCAAGCGCCCCGGCCAATCCTACTTCAACACCTGGCACGGCACCCCCCTCAAGGCCATGGGCTTCGCCCTCCCCGCCCCCCCCAGGACCCTCCCCAACATCATCCGCAACTTCCTCTCCGCCGACATCCTCCTCCACCCCAACCCCTTCACCTGCGAAAAGATGCGCGCCCTCCACGGCCTCGACGGCTTCTTCCGCGGCGCACACATCGTCGCCGGATATCCACGCAACGCCGCCTTCTTCGACAAGCCCGCCCAGGCCGCCCTCCGCCACGCCCTCGGCCTCGACGGCAAGAACGTCGTCGCCTTCATGACCACCTGGCGCGACACACAGCTGCTCTCCGACCGCCAGAACGCCGTCGAGGCCGCCCTCTTCGACACCCTCCGCGCACGCCTCCCCGATGACACCGTCGTCTTCGCTCACGCCCATGCCATGAACAGGACGGCCCGCCCAAGCCCGTCCGTCCGCCCCTTCCCCGACGACGTCGAACCCTACGAGTTCCTTTCCATCGCCGACGTCCTCGTCACCGACTACTCCTCCGTCCTCTTCGACTTCGCCTGCACTGGCCGCAAGATCGTCCTCTTCCCCCACGACCTTGCCGAATACCGCGCCGTCCGCGGCGACTTCCTCCTCCCCTTCGACTCCCTCCCCTTCCCGAAGGCCCTCGACGCCGACGCCCTCCTCCGCGAAATCACCGCCCCCACCGAC
>JAZQOP010000335.1:0-4156 GCA_045627965.1 Kiritimatiellia bacterium
AATCCCGCGTGGAGCGGGGAGCAACTGGCATACCGTCTTTGCCACTTGCAAAACGGAGACACCCAGCCGGGGCTACGGGTGGACATCGCGGACGCGCTGAATTGCGGCGGGGCAAACGACACCCGTCAAAACGTCGTGGACAGCTTGAACGTGCCCTCCTTGATGGAGTGCGGCTATTACATCAACCTGGCGGTGGAGGGAAAAGTCGAGGATCAGAACTCGGGTTACGACAAAGTGTCGTTCGAGGCGGTCGCGGATACGGAATTTTTCGAGGGGAACAACAATTTCAACGGGTGCACGATGGCCACGAAGTGCGCCACCAACCAGGTCCTGATCATGGCCAACAGCCAAGTCCGCTTGCGCTATGACACCGTGGGGCACATGTATCACACCGGAGCCTATGCCGAGGTCGTCGATGCCACCGTGGCCGCACCTTACGGCGTGGAAGTGGATGGACCCGATTTCCTTTGCATCGGCAACACGGCGCCGCTGTCGGTGTCCGCGTCCGACGGCGGTTCGTTTACATGGAGCGTGTCCGGCGAGGCGGCGACCATTTCGCCCGGCGGCGTGCTGACGGCCGTCACCACGGGCGTGGCCGTCGTGACGGCAAGCAATGCCGGCGGTTGCACCGGCTCCAAGACGGTGAAAGTGGTCGAGTTGCAGGGAATCATGTCTCTATGCCCCAATTTGCCGGATTTTGGCTCTTTCGGTTTCAATCCCGAATTGTTCGAAGGCGGAAAGATTGATTTCGGCGAACCGGATCGGAATCCGCCGTATTGGTGGTTGCCGGGAACCTACGCGAATCCGTCGTCGCGCGTCCACAAGATTTTTTACAAATACGCCAAGACGGGCCATCCGCTCAACGCTCCGCTCGACATTTGTCTGGATGCCGTCTTGTCTGATTACGATTTGCCGGAAAATGGCCCCTCGTTCCACTGGCGGCTTTTGGACGGGCCGTCCGATTCCGGTGCGTTCGTGGAAACCAATGGCTTGTCCGTCCGCTTCAGGAATCCGACCAAGGGTGGACTTTACATGTTCCTGCTGGAAATCGGCGTTCCGGGCGGCGCGACCTTGTCTAGCGGCGCGTGGGTCCTCCTGCCCAAGGCCGGGGGCGAAATCGGCGCCTGGCTGGCGAACGAAGTGCCGCTTGCCGTCCAGCGGGCGCAGGCGTGGTCGAACGCGGTTGCCGCCGTGGCGCAGGCTTGCGGCGAGGATGAAGACGATTTTTTGGAAATGGCGTGGATTAAAATCGCCAGCGACAATTTCGACTATCAAGGAGTTGCCGGAAATCCCACGCGCCGCTATTCCTTCACGGACGCCGACCGACCCGCCGGGCATCAGCCGGACCCCTCCATCCCGGGAATGGCGGGGGCGAAAGGCAATGGAGATTGGGACGAACCATCCTACGCCACGCTCAAGGGCGTCGTGGTGCATCGCTCGAAAATCACCGACTTGATGTATGCCGTTTGGGGACGGGAGTTGGGCTATGGATTGCTCGCCCTCAAATTTGGCGCGTACAGGAATGCCATTTCCAGAAGCATGTGGGACGACGATTCCTCCCAAAAAGCCATCGAATTGGGGTCGGCCTTATACGACGCACATGCCCAAAATGGAGATTTGGGCGCCGTTCTCACGCCAATCCGTTCGGCGGAATTGCAGACGCCCGACGACTGTTCCGGACTGAACGACGTTAACTTGTGGCCAGACACCGTTCCGGTGTCGTCCGTCAATGCGTTTTCATTCCCGGCCATGCCGACGAACTACTCTTACTTGATTCAACCCGTCACTCCAAGATAATGTCAGGAGAAAACATGAGCGCATCCAAGACCCTTCCCAAAAGAAACCACACGTTCAATACAGTCATTGCGGGCTTGGCCTGTGCTCTTGTCTTCGGGCTTGCGGCAATCGGTGCCGCCCGCGCGGCGGAGGCCCCCAGCCAGCCGCCGGGAAGCGCCGAAATTTTCGACGCGGTAAACAGGCTTTGGACGGACAAGAAATACGCGGAGACCGACGCATACGTCAGGGAACTGCACGCGGCGTGGAGCAACTACATCCCCGCCGAGTTGACATGGATCCTCCACGCCCGGCGTTTCGGTACCCAAGTGGAGGAATGCATCGAGCGCGCCAAGACATTGAAAGACGCCATGGAAAACGACATCGAGTTGGCGTCGCCCGCGTTCATGGAAGTTTTCGGGGATTACATCCGGCGGGCAGAAGGGATGGCGTCGTTCTACGAAGCTTCCGGGCATGGCCGCGAACGGCGGGCCGAGGAGAGAAATCCGCTCAATTCCGACGCGCGTTTCAAGCCACCCCGCCATTGGCTGGGGGCAGAGGACTATTTGTACATCCTCGCTCCCGAAGCCCTGTTCGGGGCCGAGGCGAAGTGGCGGGAAAGCGACCGTCTTCCGGAGGACAAAGCCATCGCCGGGATGTCCGGCGATGAACTTCTCTGGCAGTTGGGTGTCATCGGAACGCCGTTGGCGGAGAAAACGGCCATTTGCCGGGAACTGGTGCGCCGGATGGAAGCGGAAGGCGGTGCCGGGCGGGTCGTGCGGGAGTTTCTGGGGGGAAGCGTCCTGTACACATATCCCGATTTGGTTGCTTCGCTGGTGGCGTCGCCCGACGAGGCCATCCCGGCGCTCGTGGCTTTCCTGGAGGGGCCGATTGACCGATACAATCTCATATTGGAGCGGAAGATGGCAATCTGGGCGCTGGTGAGGATTGGGCGGGCGGACGAGGAAGTGCTGCGGGTGCTGGAGGATTGCCGCGCCGCCCACCCGGACGACGAACTGGGCGACTACGCCGCCCGTGCCGCCGAATACCTCAAGGAGCGGGCCGCACAATGAAAGCCGTGTGCACAACATGAAGTTTTCCAAAGCGATGAGTTGTTTTTCACGCTTTCTTTTGTCCTTTGCCGCAATGGCGTGGTTGTGCTGTCTTGACATCGCGGAGGCGGACGGACAACGGATGGACGCGCCCAAACTCGCCGGGTTTTCTTCCAGGATGGTCCGGGGCGAGTGGCCGCCCGTGTCCATCGCTTTCGTCAAGGGAAACGGAGAGGACGGCAATTCGGGAGAGCCCTCGATTGCCGGCATGGAATGGGGGCGCGAAATGTTGGCAGAATTGGACCGGATCGTGTCGGAACCAATCGACGGGAACGGGACGGCCATCGACGGCAAGGCCAGCAGCCGCGCCCGCAACGCCGGCGAACGCGTCCCCTGCCTCGTCAACGCCTGGTCCGCCGCCAACCGCCTCATGCTGGGCGGCGAGCGGGTGTCGGGCAAGGAAAACGAAATCGCCGCCATCCCGCGCGTGCTCGGATGGCTCGACATCCGGGGCGCGCTCGTCAGCGCCGCCGCCATCGCCTGCCAGAAGAAAATCGCCGCGTTGATCCGGCGGAAGGGCGGCGGCTACCTTCTCGCCCTCAAGGACAACCATTCCGTCTTCCGCGACGAAATGCAGCGCTGGATCGAAGGCGTTCCCCTCCGCCGCGACGGCACCGCCGTCGACGCTTTCGAGACCCGCGAAAGGGCCCACGGCCGCGACGAGTGGCGCAAGTGCCGCCTCGTCAAGCGTCCCTGCGGCTTCGACTCGGCCGAAGGCTGGCAGGACCTCGCCTGGATCGCCCTGGTCGAGACCCGCCGGAGCGCCGGCGGCAGGACCGGCAAGCTCGAAAAGCGCCTCTACATCTGCTCGCGCGAGATGTCCGCCCGGGACATGCTCGCCGCCGTCCGCGCCCACTGGGGCATCGAGAGCGCGCACTGGGTGCTGGACGTGGTCTTCGGCGAGGACTACTCCCGCGCGCGCACCGGCCACTTCCTCCCCCGCCGCCGTTTCCTGGAAACCCCCGTCATTCGTCGGGCTTTGGCGCTTTGTAGATGGGGAAAGGCAATAAACGCTGTTTTGTCGCATGGATGATGTTTCTTCTGATGTTCCATTCGGCAGGGGCCGATGGGGTGAATGAGCTTGACGGAGCACATGGTCCGAATGCCGCCTGTCATCCTGCTCCCCGAGGGCGGCGAACGGTGGCCGTGAGGCGCCGATGGCCTTCAGGAGCCGATGGCGGCGGGAGGGCCGTCGGGGGCGCTGGAGGTGGGATTCGATGCCGTCAAGGAAGTCGGAGGCCAAGCGGTCTTAGGAAGACAACAGGTCAATC
>JAZQOP010000336.1:0-2063 GCA_045627965.1 Kiritimatiellia bacterium
CGCCCCCGACGCGCCTCTCTCACCCCTTGATATTCACAATCCCTTTGCACCTCGGATAGTCCGAACATCCATAAAATGGACGGCCATCCGACTTGCGTTTCCTTAAAACCATGGAAGCGCCGCAATACGGGCACTTCGGAACAGGATCGCCCCCTGTGACACCGCCATGCCGCTTTTTCAAATTATCCACATGCAGCCTTTTTTGGCCATCCGTCAGCGTCGCTTGCCATTCCAATATGACGTCCACGATTTCATCCACCTGCTCCGTCCTGATCAACGGCGTCCTAAACGACTGGATATATTTGACTACGTCACCAAAATAACAGACCCCATCGGGGCGCTCTGTCTTGAATGTCGCTTCGCCCGAAAAGGCAATCACCGGACGCATGACATCCTTTGGAATCCCCGTACACTTCTCCAACGCGCAAAGATGGGAATAATTTTGGTGCATGGGATTCTGAAAGGTATTCTTGACCGGACGCCGAAAACCTTTCTCGCGAACGCACTGCGTCCAAACCTTTGATTTTGCGTCGCCGAAAATCCATCCCCTGTAGGTCTTCGTTTCGATGACAAACACCCCGCACTCACTCACGACAATATGATCAAGCTGCGCCGTCGTCCCGTCCGGCTTCGGAAGATAGACCCCGTTCAACACACGATAGCGCTGTGGATCCAGCTTCCGTAGCAACACGGACATCAGCTTCTCTCCGAACCAGCCCTTGAACCGAGCCCTCTTAAGCAGTACCTTGAGGCTGCCGAGCACCGCCACAAGCAGCAAAGACCAAACCAGCAATACCTTCATCCGGCTCCTTTCAGCGGCGCTCCCTCCGCGCCTCACGGCGTCGCGCCGGCCGACGCCGGCAGCCGCGTCCGCCATTTCGTGATCGCATACGGCTCCGCCCGCCAGCACCGCTGCGCCTCCCGGATCATCGCCCCCGCGAACGCCGGCGACTTGATGATCAGCACATTCTCGTCATTCTTCTCGAACGCCGCCGCCGAAAAGTTCGCCGACCCGAGCACCACCGTCTCCCGGTCCGCCACCACCACCTTGTGGTGCAGCAGCACCCCCGGCGACAGCCTCACCCCCGCCCCCGTCGCGCGCAATTCCCGCAGCTTCGCCGTCGGATGCGACGCCATCCCCGTATCCAGCACGATGATCACCCGCACCCCCCGCGCCACCGCACGCCCGATCGCCTCCACCATCGCCGTATCCGTCAGCGAAAACGCCATGATCGCCAGCTCGCTCTTCGCCCCGTCGATCACCCGCACGATGTTCTCCCGCACCGGATCCTCCGGCGTGAACAGATTCAGGATCTCCACCGACCCGATCGTCACGTTCGGATACGGCGTCGGAAACGCCGAACGCTTCCCGTGCCGCCCCTCCGAGATCTCCTCCCACTCCCGCGTATAGTTGTAGGCCAGCTGCGGACTGTCCAGCACGATCGCGTGGTTGTCGTTGAACCGCGAGCAATTCCGCGTCAAGTTGTAGCTCCCCGTCCACACCGTCTCCCCGTCCGCCACCATGAACTTGTTGTGCATCAGCCCCGACTTGTTGTTCACCAGCTGCAAAATCCCCTCCGCCTTCATCGCCTTCAGCTGCTCGACGATCGCATACGCCTTCGCCGCGTTCTCCTGCGCCAGAAGCACCCGCACCTTCACCCCCCGCGCATGCGCCGCCAGCATCGCATCCGCAAAGTCCGGCATGTCCAGGTCGTAGATGCAGACGTCCAGCGTCCGCTCCGCCGACTCGATGAACGCCACCACCGCCTTCTCCATCAGCGGCGACGGCCCGATGAAGAAATACACCGGCTTCCCCCCGAACGACCCCTTCATTACCGACTCCGCATAGAACGGGTCCACATCCAGATGCAGCTCCCGCCCCGCCGCCGGCGTCGCCGCCGCCCACGCCCCGCCGCCCAGGCCGGCCGCCCCCCGCCCTGCCGCCGAACCAGCTGGGCTTCCAGCTGGAGGGCGGGTGCGTGTTCGAGTTCGCCGTCCCCGAGGCGCAGCGCCCCGCGGTGGACGCCATTGTCACGGCGGCGGAGGGCTGCTCCACGCTCTTT
>JAZQOP010000337.1:0-3629 GCA_045627965.1 Kiritimatiellia bacterium
CCGCTTTCGGGCGAGTGGAACGTGAGGGCCCCGACAAGCCCTTCGAGCCGCGTCGGGGAGTCCGCGGCGGCAACAAGGGGGGGGGGGCGGGGTCTGGACGGCAAATCGGTCATCGCCCGCAAGCCTAGCGGGTTTCCCCCCCGATGAAAAGCGCGAATGACAGATGGCGCGGAGGGGAAAGTCGCAGGATGTCAAGGGACAGCCCGCCAAGGCCGTCCAGAAGGGGCGGGGCGGGGGAGGGGTCAGGAGGCCTTCATGTCGTTCCACTCGTCGTCGGCGTCGTCGCCCTTCTTGGCCGGCTTGGAGAAATGGCATCCGCAGAGGAGGAAGCGGAGGATTCCGAAGACGGCGTAGGGGATGACCATGGCGTAGAGGAGGAGCTTCCAGAGCGGGAAGGGATGGAGCAGGGCGGGCTGGTTGAGGGAAAGGTTGTAGAAGATGACCAGGCAGGAGAGCCAGACCGCGGTGAAGTTGGGCAGGCCGTCGCCGGAATGCATCCAGTGGAGGCCTTCGGTTCTCCTCTTCGTAAAGGGATAGAAGAGGTTCGAGCCCATGTGCCCGAGCTGGTCCTCGATGACGTGGATGGCGTAGCAGCCGGCGATGGTGACCAGTCCCTGCCAGGCCAGGGCGAACGCCCCGAAGCAACAGCAGGCAAGCGCCCACAGGATGCCCAGGAAGAGGCCGACGGTGAGGGCGTGGGACCACTCGCGGTGCCACGGCAGGAACTCAAGGTCGAGGTCGCCCTTGTCGTTGGGGTTGAGGCCGACGGTGGGCCCGTCGAAGATGTCCACCTTGAGCTCGGCATCGTAGGTCTGGATGACGGAGGCCTTGATGGGGGCGCGGCCGAGCTCGGTGTAGCGGCCGTCGGTGCCCGGGACGGGGACCTGGCCGGTGTTCACGACGGGCCCGAAGCGGCAGATGACTTCGTGGTTGACGTTGTCGAAGCGGACGACGTACTGCTGCCAGAAGTCGGCGCCCAGCCGGATGGAGGAGAGCTTGAGGCGGATGTAGCGGTGCTCGTCGACGCCCATGGCGACGGCGCGGGCGACTTCCTCGGCGACCATCTGGGGGTCGAGGTGGGCAGGGTCGGGCTCGACGTAGACGTCGTGGTTGTAGAAGAAGCGGTAGAACTTGAAGTCGAGCGTGTCGGGCAGGATGCCGCAGGCGCCGCCCAGGATGAAGAAGATGGGATTGCCGTGGAGCGCGGCCTCGACGGCCCAGGGACCGCAGGAGGCGACGGCAACGCCGGACATGAAGTGCGAAAAACCTTTCATTTTGCTTGTCCTTTCGGGTTATGCGAGGCCGAGGAAGGAGGCGATGGAGGATCCGAAGCCGGACATGTTGCAGGCCATCGGGAGCAGGAGGATGCCCAGGCAGTTGAGGCGGCGGGAGCCGAAGAGGACGGGGAGGAGCCCGATGCCGCAGGCCACGGCGGCGATGAAGAGGCCGACCCAGCCGGTCATCCAGTAGACCATGAGGACGATGATGGCGAGGGCGAAGGTGGAGACGTGGCGGTAGTTGAACTTGCCGATGAGGAAGAGGGTGAGGCGCGCGAGGGGCGACATCATGAGGTAGGAGACGGCGGAGGCGATGGCGATGGAGCCGAGGATGAGGTAGTAGTCGGAGAGGCCGTTGGGGACGTAGAGGGCCTTGACGAGGGCGGCGCCGCCGCCGCGGGTGAGGGCGAGGCCCGGGACGAAGAGGAGCATGAAGGAGCCGACGTAGTAGATGAACTTCGAGACGCCCTGGCCCATGATGAAGATGCGCTCTTCGCGCTGGGCGCAGGCGTGGCCGGCGAGCATGCCGCCGACGCCGCCGGTGACGCCCGGGAAGTAGGCGGCGATGCTGCCGCCGAGGCCGCCGGACCAGACGGAACGCAGGATGATGTCGCCGTCGAGGTCGAGCGACTTGGCAAGGCGCTGGGGCGGGACGTCGGCCGCCGAGATCATGTTGAGGAGGCACCAGGGGATGGCGAAGAGCCCGACGAAGGCCGGCATGATGTTCTGGAAGGCGACCTCGTGGCTGACGGGAGAGGCATACTGGACGACGAAGCCGAGGAAGCCCGCCAGGAGGAAGGTGGCGAGGCCGGCGAGGAGGGTCTTCCAGGCGTCGTAGAACTTGGCCCATCCGGCGCGGCCGCGGTTGCCGCCCTTGGGCCACTCGCTCATGAGCATGAAGGTGATGATGATCCAGAGGACCCAGTGCATGTGGCCCTTGAGGACCTGCTGGGAGATGGGGAGGAACTTGGGGGCGCAGGGGGCGACGACGGCGAGGAGGAAGAAGGCGCCGGCGAGGCCGCCGACGGAGGTGAGCATGGTGCCTTCGTAGCCGCGGCCGCTCATGAGGTACTTCTGCCCGGGGAGGACGGTCAGGAGGGCGGATTCGTCGGGGGTGCCGAGGAGGACGGAGGGGATGGTGTTGACCATGGACCAGCCGACGACCATGCCGGCCATGGCGGGGAGGTAGTAGAGGGCGGGGACGGCGATGCCGTTGTCGGCGAGGGCGAGGACGCCGAGGACGATGACGCCCATGACGTTGTAGATGTGGAGGCCGGGGAGGCACCCGAGGACGCAGGCGACGAGCGTACCGGCCAGGACCGACGCAAGGGCGATGAGGAAGGTGGACATCATGGCGGGGTTCCGGGGGCGGGGTTACGGGGCGATGACGACGGTGCGGCCCTTGGCGGCGGTGACCTGGACGGCGCCTTCGTAGAGGGAGACGTCGCCGAGGACGGCGACGGAGAGGCCTTCCTCAAGCTGGGTGCGGAGGTCTTCGGGGACCTTGTTTTCCCAGAAGACGACGGGGACGGTGCCGGAATCGTCGGAGAGGGGATACTTGACGCCGCCGTAGGGGAGGGATTCGGGGGCGCCGAGGGTGCCGCGGAGGACGACGGAGGCGCCGTCGCGGTCGGCGGTGACGGAGGCAACGGGGACGACGGCCGAGAGGTCGACGACGGGCTGCGAGGCGGGGGTGTCGTCGACGAGCTTGACGCCGTAGCCGGACTTGACCTGGAGCTGGGCCTTGCCCTTGTAGAACTCGACGACGCCGGAGAGGTCGAAGGCGGCGCCGGGGCGGGGGCGGTGGAAGTCGGGGATGACGTTCCAGGCGGAGGAGAAGCAGGAGGCGCGGAGGGTCTTGTCGCCGTCGCGGAGGATGATGGCATAGGGCTGCTTGGTGCCGGCCTTGGGTGGGGTGACGGATTCGACGCGGGCGCGGACGGTGACGGTCTGGCCGTCGAGGGCTTCGGTGAGGTCGGCGATCGAAACGGTGGTGGCGGCGGTGGCGCGGCCGCGGGAGAAGTCGCGCTTGGCGGGGGCCGCCTGGGCCTTGCGTGCGGCCTTGCCCTTGGCGGGGGCGGCGGGGAGCTCGCCGGCGCCGAGGCGCTCGAACTGGTCGACGGAGACGAGCTTGACGTCGAGCTTGCCTTCGTAGGTTTCGACCTTGGCGCGGAGGCGGACGCGGGAGCCGGCGAGGATTTCCTTGTCGGGAAGGGCGTCGTAGTCCTTTTCCCAGAACTTGACGGTGAGGGCGGCGGCACCGTCGACGAGCTTCATGACATAGGGGCGCTTGGAGTCGGCGGGGGGAGGGGTGAGCGTGGCGATGACCCCTTCAAGGGTGAGGAACTTGCC
>JAZQOP010000338.1:0-17364 GCA_045627965.1 Kiritimatiellia bacterium
CCCGCCGCCCCGGACGTCCCCGCCCCCGGCGACGTCGGCACCCCCGCCGTCCCCGCGATTGCGGACGCCCCCAAGCCGCGGCCCTCCGCCGACGATGGAGGATCGGCCCCCGGACTCCCCCTCGACGTGCCGATGGCCGAAATCGAACGCCGCATCCTCGCCGCCCAGCTGAAGAAACACGGAGGCAACCGCGGCGCCGTCGCCGAGGCCATGGGCTGGTCGCGGAGGACCGTCCTGCGCAAAATCGACGAATTCGGCCTGGAATAGGCCTCAGCGGACGCTCAAATCCACGTAGAGGCGCTCGAATTTGGACAGGACGGCATCCGGGGCGAACGTCCGCTCGGCCATTCTGCGCCCCGCCTGCCCCCAGGCCTCCGCGGCGGGGCCCGAGCCGATCAGCCCATCCCAGGCGTCGGCGACTTCGCCGATTGCAGGTTCCAAGGCCAAAAGACACCCATTGACGCCATCCTCGACCAATTCGCGGTTGCCGCCGCAATCCGTCGCCATGACGGGTTTCGATGCGGCCATGTATTCAAGGATCGTGTTGGATAGCCCCTCGTTCGCCTTTGGCACGAGCGCTCCGGCCTGGACATGCTTCAAGATCGAGGCCACATCCGTCCGCTCGCCCCAAAAGATGGCCCTCCCTCCGAGACCAAGCTCCCCCGCCCGCGCTTCCAGCATCGGGCGCTCTCGGCCATCGCCGACGATCCACAGCCGCGCCTCCGGCCGCCGACGGACGACCTCCGCCAACGCCTCCAGCAGCAACCGAGTGTTTTTCTCCGGATCCAGCCGGTTGACGACGGCCAGGCGCCATTCCGCCCCGGGCGTCCAGTCGATTCCGTCCGGCGGACGGACCGGCGTCTCCGGCGCGGCCGCCGCCTCCGCATCGCGCTCGGCGATGTCCAGGATGTTCGGAATATGGACCATCTTCTCGACAGGGACGCCCTGCCGGCCAAAATGCCCGCGGATGGCCGCGGCATTGACGACAATCCGCCGGGCACGCGCATCCGCCCGGCGCATCAGCCGGACCTTCCACGACGGATAGATGTTGCCCAGGTCGCGCCGGCTGGTCAAAAGCGGAATTCCCGCCCAGGCGGCGACAAATTGGCCAAACACCGCCGCATCGGCATCCCAGGTATGCAGCAATTCGACCTTTTCCTGCCGCAGCCACCGGGCCGTACGCACCAGTTCAGCCAGCGTCCCAGGGCGTGCCACATGCCGGATCTGGACCTCCCGGACGCCGCGGCACGCCTCGTCCACGCGCGGCAGGAAGAAGCCAGTCCGATGGAAACACAACACCCGCTGGTCCCATCCGCGCCCGGCCAGGCCGATCGCCACGCGAGAACATTGGCCTTCCGTCCCGCCGCGAATCAGGTCATGGACCCAATGGGCCACCCGCGGCCGCCTCTCCGCCATCACGGCCCCAGCTCCTTCCAGCCGAGTTCCTGGGCCACCTGGCGCGCAGCAAAACGCATGCCTGCATCGTTCCAATGCGGATCATCCCGCCAGAAAAGGCGTTCGCCTCGCGCCGTCGCCTCGCGAAACGGATCCAGCAAATTGACGACGGCAACGCCGCCAGCCTCCAGTTCGCGTTCCAACGCCCGCATGACCTCGAGGCTCTCGGCCAGCGCATCGCGCCGCTCAGGCGACAAGCCGCCATCGGCCACCTGCTCCTTTTCCGGGACCAGGACGACGAGCAGCTTCGTCCCGCGTTCGGCAAATGCCTTGTCGACATCCATCACCTTGGCGGCCACGACGGGGACATCCCCTTCTTGGGTTTGCTCCTTCAGCTGGAGCTCGTTGTAGCGATAATACAAGGTCGGTCCCAGGATGCGGTCCTCGCCGCCGAAAACATCTTGAGGCCAGATACCGATCATCAGCCGTGCGCATGCCCAAGCCTTCCGAGAAAAATACGCCGTCATCGAAGTATTGGGGAGCGACCGCTCCAGACTCCGGGGATTAAGCGCGTCCCAATGGACCGCCGAGAAAGCCGACGTCTCCCGTTCCCCGTAGACCTCGCCCGGCGTTTCCTGCACCTGCTGGAACCAGGCCGCCACATCCTGGCGTTTGAACAGTGGCGCACCGATTTCACGGGCAGAAATATCCCAGACGACCACATCGGCCGAAAGACCGTCCCTCCAGGCGTGCTCGGCCCACCAGCGCAACGCCAGAAAAGGCCCCCCTCCGGGGCGGCCGCGGTTCAAGACGACCTTACCCGTCAGGTCACCCAGCACCTCGGACACCGTTTGCGTGCCGGCGGAAACCCAGCAGCTGTCGCCGACAAGCACGGCATCGAAATGGCGCATCGCACGCATTTTGTCGGCGCGCGCCTCCGACGTCCCCCAGATATATCCATCCGGTCCGTTAAACCAGGAAAAGGCTTCATGAAATTCCTCGTAATCCCTTCGTGCCCAGGCCAACGGGAACATTACGCTCAAGCCCCCGCCCAGCCGGGCAGGCGAAGCTATCGTTTTCCACGCCCAGCTCGTCGGTTCCATCTCGCCCGAAGCTGCCGACCTGCCGCTCCCCCGCGTCACAAGCCCGTCCTGCCAATGGAAGAGGGCAAACCGCAACGCCCAGTCGGCAACCACCCAAAGTCCGGCCAAAACCAGCAAGACCGCCATCCAGACGCGCACGGATTTCCGAGGCGCCTGTTCAAAAGCGGCGAGCAAAGGGAGCTTGGGCTGGAACTTCGACGGCATCGGCTAAAACTGGAAGTAGAGGAAGGGCGAACTCGCATTGGCGAGCAGGACGCCGACAGATACGACAAACAGGGCGACCAGCCCCGCCCAGCGCCAGAAAGTCGGGGTCCAGCGCATTTCCCATGTATTTTTGCATCCCCAGACCAAAATCGCGGCAAAACCAAGCATCAGCCACGTCACAGAACCGCCGTCGCTCCAGGCATAGGCCCCTCCAAGGCCAGAGACGCCCAAAAGCCCCTTGAACATCCCCGCCACGACGGACATGTCGGCAGCCTTGAAAAACAGCCATCCGACCATCGTGGCCAGGAACGTGGCCGCCACGCGCAGCCCTTTCGGTCCGTGATCGCCCCAAAGGCCCTGCTTGCCGCGCATCCGCTCCAGCGCCAGCCAAAGGCCATGATAGGCCCCCCAAAGCAGAAACGTCCAGCTGGGGCCGTGCCACAGGCCTCCGAGCAACATGGTGACAAACAGATTGAAATAGGTCCGCGCCGTCCCCTTCCGGTTTCCGCCAAGCGGAATGTAGAGATAGTCGCGCAACCAGCTCGACAACGAGATGTGCCACCGGCGCCAGAACCCGCTCATCGAGCACGACTTGTAGGGGGAATTGAAGTTGATGGGAAATTCGAAGCCGACCAGCAGCCCCAGGCCGACTGCCATGTCGGAATAGCCGCTGAAATCGAAGTAGATCTGGAACGTATAGGCCAGCAAGCCCGTCCATGACGCAATCAGGCCCGGAGCAACCTGCCCGAACGCCCAGTCCGCCATCGGCGCGACCGCGTCCGCGACCAGGACTTTTTTGGCCAAGCCCAGCGTAAACAAGGCGAACCCGGCCCCCGCCTTGTTCCAGGAGTGCTCTCTCGACCGCAGCTGTTCGTCCAAGTCGCGGTAGCGGACGATCGGCCCGGCGACCAATTGCGGGAACAAGGACACATAGCACGCAAAATCGACAAACGAGCGGGCAGGCCGCGCCTCCCGGCGATAAATATCGATGGTGTAGCTCATCGACTGGAAAATGTAGAACGAAATGCCGACCGGCAGGACAAGATCCAGCACGGGGACGTTCGCCCCGGCTCCCAGCAGAAACGCTCCCAGGCCGTTCACGGTCCTCGCCAACAAGTCGTAATATTTGAAAAAGCCAAGCAACGACAGGTCGCAAACGACCGAAGCCGTCACCAGCGCCTTGCGTCCCCTCTCGCCCTCCGTCCGCGCGATCCACCGCCCTAGGAAGTAGTCCATCGCGGTCACGCACAACAGCAACAGGCAATAGCGCCAGTTCCACCAGCCATAGAAGACATAGCTGCAAATGACAAGCCAGGCGGCGCGCCCCGGCTTTGGCAAGGCGTAGTAGCCCACCAGGATCAGCGGCAGAAGCGCAAACAGGAAGATGTACGAGTTAAAGAGCACTCCGACCTTCCTTCGCAGGGAGGCTCCGCATCGCCACCCACAGGGCGATGGACGAGCCGACCATGATCATCATCGGCGGATGCCACGGAAGCGGGCAGAAGAAGCCACCGACCGCATTCGCAATCGTTTGGATGCGAAACGTCCATCCCAGGTCGCCAACTGCGCTCCACCCCATCGCCGCCGCCCGTTTCATCACGGCGCCGCCGCACCACCACGTTGCCGCCAAGGACAGGATGTAAAGAGCCATGCCGATCATGCCCATCTGCTTCCCGACCATGAGAATTTCACAGTGGACCTGGCCGGTTGCCATCGGATAGCCTTCCGCAAGCAGGCGCTCCTGCTTGGGCACCATGCCGACACCGAACAACGGGTAATCCTTGATCAGGCGCCATGTGTCACGGTTCTTGGAGGAGCGTTCGTTGGCCGACTGCTCATCTTGCGTTTCCGGACCTTCTGCGACCACCCGTTCCTTGAGCCCAAGGAACATCAGTGCGGAATCCGGAATCGTCTTGAACCGCTGGATATTCTTTTCGCCGCTAAACGGCAGGATGACGGCCACGGCCACGGCCATCGCAGCAAGGGCACCCCAGTGCCCCTTCCCATACTTGAGAAGGAGCCAAATGCCCATAACGCACAAGGTCACCAATCCTGTCCGGCTACCCGTCTGGAAAATGATGTACAACGCGGAAATCGCGCATGCCAAAAAGATCCAGCACAACCATTTCCGGCTTGCCCGGCGAAACGCATACAGATAAAGAGGCAGCATAATGCAAAGCATATAGGCGAAGCTGTTCGGGTTTTCGATCAGCCCGATGGCCGCCCCCATCAGGCGATCCCCCGAATAGGTGGCGCCGGCCGCCGACAATCGCAAGCCGCTTTTCAGCCACCACATTGTGCTAAAAAGGACGACCATCTGCATCACCCACACCCGTTCGACGCTGCGGCACATCGTCCCGACCATGATCATCAGGAGGAAGTTCTTGACGATCATGTCCACGAAGGGATTCCAGCCGCCCCAGCCGTCCTGGAAAGCGCCGACCGTATTGCTGATGAAGACAAGCGCAATGCCGAACAGGCCGATGCCGGTCGCGCTGTTGAACGCGATAAGCGGGCGCTGGTTTTGCATGCAATCGAGGACATGCAGCACGACCGCGGCAATGAACGACACATTCGCGATGTGGAGCGGCCACAGGAACGTATAGCGGTTTTGCGGCTGCACCAGCATGATGCAGACATACCACAGCAGAAAGCGGAAGGCCCAGACGGACAAGGAGACATGCCCCGACTCCGTGCCAAGGATCCTGTTCCTCACGCCGGCCCAGCGGGCGGCGCCGCCGGAGTCCGGGCCGGAATGCATCGCCATGCTGGGTTGCGCCGCCATCGCCGTCCGCCTTCTACCCCAACGAAGCGAACGCAGCCTTCGCATTCTGGACGAAGGCGCGGACCTTGCCTGGATCCTTCCGGCCATCGGGGCCTTCGACGCCCGTATGCGAATCGACGCCGGCCGGGCGGACCATCCGGATAGCCTCGGCCACGTTCCCAGCATTCAGGCCGCCCGCCAGCACGACCGGCCGCGGAGACAGCTCGACCAGGCGCCGGCTGATTCGCCAATCATGCGTCAGCCCCGTCGCGCCTTCCTGCCCCGTCGCCGGATTGAAGGTATCCGTGATGTAGGCGTCCACCCACCCGGCCGTCTCGCCGACGAGGCGCCGCAAGTCATCCTCGTTCCGGTCCTCGCGCACCACGAGGCTCTTCAGGACCAGCAAATCGGGCGCCAAACGCTTGACGGCGGCCAATTCGGCCGTCGGGACGGGCCCGTGCAACTGGACGATCCCGGTGCCGAGATCGCGGCAAAAGCGCACGATTTCATCCGCCTTGGACAGATAGGTGATCAGGACGCCTTTGGCACGCGGGCCGAAACCGCGGATCAGCTCCGCCGCTTCCGCCTCGGTCAGGTCCTCCTTGTTGACGGTCAGGCGCAGCGGAAAGCCGAGGAAGTCGACGCCGGCATCCATCAGCATCTCGGCCTCCGGGCGGTCGATGACGCCGGCGATTTGGACCAGGGGATAAGGGAACGGCGACTTCATGCCATCTTCTCCTCGCCGTAGGCATCCAGGATCCGCCCGATGATGGCCGTCGTCGAAAGCCCTTCGACCATCGGCGCCAGGACGACCTTCCCGCCGGCGGCCTCGACCTCTTCGCGGCCGCTCACATAATGCGCCCAGTCCTCCGCCTTGACCAGGACGTCGGGCAGGACCTCGCCGACCAGGGCCTTGGGTTCGTCCTCGTCGAAAAACGTGACGTAATCGACACATTCCAGCGCCGCCATCATGCGTCCGCGGTGGATCGCCTCCACGATGGGGCGTTTCTCGCCTTTGAGGCGTTTGATGCTGGCATCCGTGTTCAGGGCCACGAGGAGCGCATCCCCCTGCGAACGGGCAAACTCCAGGTAGGAGGCATGGCCGGCATGCATCAGGTCGAAGCAGCCGTTCGTCATGACCAGCCGCCGCCCCTCCTGGCGCAGCTGCTCGCGCAACGCCGGCAAATCGGCGCGCGCCACAATCTTCCCGTCCGCCTTGCGCATGATGTCCCCTCCTTTTCGCTAGTTGCCGGACGCCGTATCCGCCGCCGCCTTGACCTCCGCCCAGCCGGTCGAAAGCTGTCCGGAGAGCAAATCGCGCTGGATATCCAGCAGCTCGCGCTTGACATCGGCGGACACCTCGTCGTCGAAATCGTGGAAGGAGGCCAGCCCGACCCCGTGGTTGGCCAAGTTGCCGACGTATTGCGTCCCGCCCCAGAACTGGCCTTCGAGCATGCCCTGGACATTGTCGCGGACGGCCCGCCCCATGTGCTTCACGCAGGATGTCAGCAGCACTTCGGCCGCCTCCGGGACGGTGTAATACTGGTCGGTATCCACGCCGATCGCCCATTTTCCGGCCTCCTTGGCGGCCAGCAGGGCGCCCTGTCCGGTGGCGCCGGCAACGGCGAATACGACATCCGCGCCGCCAGCCAGGAACTTCCGGGCCAGGCAACCGCCGGCGGCCGGCTTCGTAAAGCTGCCGGCATAGCCGCCGACGATCCGGACGTTCCGCCCCTTGCGCTCGTTGTAGAGCTTGACACCGTTGACATAGCCCACCACGAACTGGTTGACGCTGTCCACGTTCAGCCCGCCGACCCAGGCCACGGCCGGATCCTCCGGGTCCTTCATGTCGGCCCACGCCGCCGCCAGGTAGCCGGCGGGGAAGGCGCATTCGTCGACCTGGAACGCCAGGACCTGGAGATTTTCGCACGGCGCGATGCCCGTCGAATCCACCCCCACGAAGAACGTCTCCGGATACTGCCGCGCCACCTGGCCCAGCGCCTTGCTCATGCCGTAGCCGATGCCGATGACGACCCGATAGTTCCGTTCCGCCAAGGCCGCCATCTGCTTGGCGAACTGCTCTTCCGCCAGCGGCTCGTAGAACTGGACGAAAAGCGGGGCCCCGGCATACATCAGCTCCTCCAGGCCCTCGCGGCAATTCTGGTTGAACGACTGGTCGTTGAACGTGCCGCCGTCCGAAATCATGGCAACGCGCATCGGGCCCTTCTTCGCGGCAGGCCCGTCCGCGGCCGCCACGGCCGTCATCGACAGCGCAATCGTCGCCCCCACAAGCAAAGCCCCGGTCCTCTTCATCCAAGCGTGCATGGCACCTCCAAAAGTTAACGCGGAAATCCTACCCGATTGCGCCGCCCGTCGCAATCGCAATCCGTCCGGCGCTCATTTTTTGCTCCACACGCCCGTTCCAGCCGCTATACTCACGGACGCCATGAAGTTTCTCTTCGACATCCAGCCCGCCATCGGCCAGCTGGCCGGCGTCGGCCGCTACACGCGCGAGCTGCTCCGCCATTTCCCCGCCGCCCTGGCCGACGGCGAATGCCTGGCCGCCGCCTACTTCGACTTCCACCGCCGAGGCCTCCCCTTCCCTCCGCCCGAGGCGGCATCCCTGGAGCTGCGCCCCTGCCGCTGGTGCCCCGGCGCCGTCGCCCAGCAGCTCTGGAAACGCATCGGATGCCCCTCCTACACGGCCTTCTTCCCAAAAGCCGACGCCTACCTCTTCCCGAATTTCGTCATCCCGCCCCTCCCTCGCGACGCCAAGGCCGCCGTCACCATCCACGACGTCTCCTTCCTGCGCCTCCCGCAGACGACGGAACCGAAGAATCTGCGCTGGCTGACGTCGCAAATCCGCTCCACCGCCGCCCGCGCCGACGCCATCCTGACCGACTCCGCCTTTTCGGCCCGCGAAATCGTCGAGACCCTCGGCGTGCCGCCCGAAAAGGTGCATCCGATCCTCCTGGGCCTGCCCTCCATGCCGCCGCCGCTTCCCCCGGACCGCGCCCAGGCCCTCCGCGACGGCCTGGGGCTTGCGCGCCCCTACATCCTCCACGTCGGGACCATCGAGCCCCGCAAGAACATCCCGTTCCTGCTCGACATCCTGGCCCAGGCGCGCGACCTCGACGCCGACCTGGTGCTGGCCGGCGGCCTCGGCTGGAAAACCGGGCCGATCCTGCACGCCTTGCGCACCTCGCCCCTCGCCGGCCGCGTCCATTTGCTCTCGCACGTCCCCGACGAAACCCTCACCGCCCTCTACGACGGCGCCCTCGCCTTTGTCTTCCCTTCGCTTTACGAAGGGTTCGGGCTCCCCCCCCTCGAAGCCCTGGCGCGCGGAACGCCCGTCCTGGCGGCGGACAACTCCTCGCTGCCCGAAGTCCTTTCGCCTGCCGCGACGCTGGTCCGGGGCTACGACCCGGCCGTCTGGGCCGACGCCCTGCGTGAGCTCGTCGCCGCGCCGCCGGACCGAGATGCCCTGCGCTCCCATGCGGCCCGCTTTTCCTACGCCTCCACGGCCACCCAGACCCTCGGCGTCCTCCGCCGGCTCATCCGCCCTTGAGCGTTTGCTCCAATGCCCTGAGCCTCCTTCCCGCCATCCGCAAGTGCATCGGCGTCCGCGTCCGTCGGCCAACGGCCCCTTCTTCGCCCATCCGTCCAAGGGGCACAGCCCTTGACATGGCCGCCGCCCTTCATCTCGACCTCTCCGATGCCGAGGACTTCCTTCATCTTGCCGGCTACGCCCTTTCACCCGCCGCCCACGACGACCAGATTTGGCGCTGGAGCCTTGGACACGGCATCCACGACCTGGACCGCATCCGCCAGCTCCCTTTGCAGAGGCATCCGCAATAGAGGCGCCTTGCCCCCCCCTAGAACAGACGGCCCTGCTTGTCCTGGGGGTCCTTTCCGATCAACCAGTCGAGATTGCGGCCGCTCCCGGCGCGCAAATACTGCCGAAACGCCCGTTTGAAGGCTTCGCGAAGGCCTCTGTCCTCGGCAATGTCCGGATTGAACCGCGTGAACAGCACCCGAAATTCGGGCCTCTTCAACTCGAAAGCCGATTCGATCTCCCGGTAGACAAGGTCGCAAAAGACATCCTCGCGCCCACGGGTGTCCAGCGGATGCTCCTCGCGATAGGTCCGCCACCATGCCGGCTCGATGCGTCCCCAAATCTCCGCCAACGCCCGATACAGTTCGCGCGCACAGCCGTAGATCTTGCCCCGGAGCATGCTCGCCAGGCGGCCCTGCAATTTTTCGGCTTCCACCTGCAATTCATGGACCCGGCCCTTGAACTTCTCGACGTCACCCGTCAAGATCACGCTTCCGACATGGTCGACCGTGTAAAGGAACTCTCGCTTGACCGCCTCCTCGCGGGTGCAATACTCGACAAAATTCGCCCGCAACCCAAGTCCGCCAAGCGCAGCATCGACATCGAATCCCCGTGAAAGGATCTTGAACTTCGTATTCAATCGCCTCAGCGCCTCGCCGTCGACCCCGGTCAGCAACGCCATCGGCACCGGCTTCCTCTGCCCCTTTACCTTGCTGGGCGCATGCGAAAGCTTGAGGTCGACCTTCTGGACCTTGATCGCATCCAAATAGGCCCGGACAATCTCGCCAGGAGCCGACGCCCCTGTCGTGCGCCCATCGTCGCCGCCATCGCCTTTATCCTGGTATCCCATCTCGCTCCTCCTCTGTCCACTCCTGGTCGCCCCATGCTATCCTCCTTGCCCTGCTGCCGCAAGAGCGCATCCCTCGCGCCAGCAAAATGTCGACACGGCGTCGACATCGGGATTTTCGCCCTCCGGCGGCGTGGAAACGGGTGGAGCCCAAGCGGGACATGAAAAAAAACGGGGCTCGACGCCAGGCCTTCTGGCATTTTGGGTGCGGGGAGCCCTCTTGCCGCCCCGCCCGCTAGGCGCCGGGCAGGCAGCAGTCCGGCCCCTCTATGCGCCCCACAAAAGCGCACCCGATCCTCCATTTTCGTTGAAGACGCCCCGCCAATGTGGTAGAGGGGGGCTTTCGCATTTCGATCCGTCGAGAAAGTAGGTCCCCCGTGGCAAAGGATAGCAAAAAAGAAGTCGGCGCCCCCCGCAAGGTGGCCCTGGAAGACGTCCGCAACATCGGGGTCGTCGCGCACATCGACGCCGGCAAGACGACGACGACGGAGCGTTTCCTCTTCTATACGGGCAAGATCCACGATCCCGGCGAGGTCCACGAAGGCACCGCCGCCATGGACTGGATGCAGCAGGAGCAGGAACGCGGCATCACCATTACCAGCGCCGCAACGACCTGCTTCTGGCGCGACCGGCAGATCAACATCATCGACACCCCTGGACACGTCGACTTCACCGCCGAGGTCGAGCGCAGCCTGCGCGTCCTTGACGGCGCCGTGGGCGTCTTCTGCGCCGTCGGCGGGGTCCAGCCCCAAAGCGAAACCGTTTGGCGCCAGGCCGACCGCTACGCCGTCCCGCGCATCGCGTTCGTCAACAAGATGGACCGCGTCGGCGCCAACTTCGACCGCGTCGTCGGCGAAATGCAGGCCCGCCTCGGGGCGCCGGCCATCGCCGTGCAGGTCCCCATCGGCAAGGAGGAATCCTTCTCCGGCGTCGTCGACCTCGTCCGCATGCGCGCCCTGGCCTTCGACGACGAATCGCGCGGCATGGACGTCCGCGAAATCCCGATCCCCGACGAGCTCCAGACCGACGCCGAGCTCGCCCGCGAGGCCCTCGTCGAAAAGGCGGCGGAATGCGGCGACGACGCCATCATGGAGGAATTCCTCGAAAGCGGGACCCTGGCCGTCGACTCCCTGCTCAAGGCCATCCGGATGGGGGTGGTCGGCGGCAAGCTCGTCCCCGTCCTTTGCGGCACGAGCCTGCGCAACAAGGGCATCCAGCCGGTGCTCGACGCCATCGTCGACTACCTGCCGTCGCCGCTGGACGTCCCCGCGGTGCACGGCACCCACCCCAAGACGGGCGACGACCTGGAGCGCAAGGCCGACGACGCGGAGCCGCTCTGCTCGCTGGCGTTCAAGATCGCCACGGACCCGTTCGTCGACAAGCTGATCTTCGTGCGCGTCTACAGCGGGGAGCTCCGCAAGGGGCAGAACGTCTGGAACCCGCGCACCCAGCGCCGCGAACGCGTCATGCGGCTCATCCGGCTCCACGCCAACCACCGCGAGGAGATCGACGTCCTCTACGCCGGCGAAATCGGCGCCATCGCGGGCATGAAAGGCGTCGGCACAGGCGACACCCTATGCGCCGAGCCCAAGCCCATCGTCCTGGAGCGCATCAACTTCCCCGACCCCGTCGTCAGCATGTCCATCGAGCCCAAGACCCAGGCGGACAAGGCCAAGCTCCAGGAGGCCTTGGGCGACCTGGCCGACGAGGACCCCACCTTCCAGGTCGGCGTCAACGCCGAGACGGGCCAGACCATCATCCGCGGCATGGGCGAGCTCCATCTGGAAATCCTGCGCGACCGCCTCCTGCGCGAGTTCAAGGTCGGCGCCAACGCCGGCCGCCCGATGGTCGCCTACCGCGAGACCGTCGGCGCTGCCGCCAAGCGCGAATACGTCTTCGACCGCGAGCTGGGCGGCAAGCGGCATTTTGCCGCCGTCACCGTCCACATCGCCCCGCGCAACCGCGGCGAAGGCAACGCCGTCGAGTTCAAGGTCTCCTACGACGACCTGCCCAGGGAGTGGCGCGACATCGTCAAGGAAGGGATCGAGGACGGCTTCAGCACGGGCGCCCTCGGCAACTACCCCGTCGTCGACACCCTGGCCGTCGTCGAAGGCGCGCAATGGCATCCGACCGACACCTCCGAGGTCGCCTTCCGCTCGGCCGCCTCCCTGGCCTTTCGCGAGGCGCTTGCGGCGGCCCTGCCCGCCCTCCTCGAGCCCATCATGCGCGTCGAAATCACGACGCCAGAGGAGCACCTGGGCGACGTCCTCGGCGACTTGAACGTCCGCCGCGGCCAGGTCCAGGACATGAACCAGCGCGACGCCTCGCGCCTCGTCGAGGCCATGGTCCCCCTCGCCGAGCTCTTCGGCTACGCGACGACCCTGCGCTCCCTGACCAAGGGCCGCGCCTCCTACACGATGGAACCCGCACGCTTCGAGGTCGTCCCCCAGGCCCTGGCCAAGTCCATCCTCGATTCGGCCTACTAGCCCCCGCCCGGCGACGGCGCCCCCCCCACGCCCCGCCCGCCCGGCACAAAAAAGGCGGCATCCCTTTCCCGGGATGCCGCCTTTGCTTCCGCCGGCGACCGGACTATTCCGAAATCGGCGCGTTCATCAGCGCATCGACGGCCGCCTGGGCCGCCGTCGCCGAGATCGACGCCTCGGTCTGCGGCTTCGCGACCTTGACCTTGCGGACGCGCTTGGCGCCGCCCTGGACCTTCGCGGCCTTCGCGCGGGCCTTGGCGGCCTGCTTCATCTTCTTCGCGTGCTCGGCGGCCTTGCGGCGGCTCTTGCGGTTCTCGCGGACATCTTCCGGCAGGCGGGCGAAAAGCTCCTTCCGGTCCAGGGCGAACAGTTCCATGATCCTGGCCTTGGCCCGCGCGCGCGGCTCCGACTTGCCGGAAAGCCACTTCGAGATCGAAACCAGGCTGGCGCCAAGCAACGCAGCCAGCTGGCGCTGCGTCAGCGCGTTCTTCTTGGCCAGTTCCTTCAGGGAACCCTTGCGATAGCCGTCCGCCAACGCCTTGGCATCGGCATCCAGCGCGACATCGGTGTCATCCACCACGGACACCGGCCTGCCGGAAGATGCGGCCTCCATCATACGGACTCGCTTGGCCAAGCTCGACACCTTCTTTTGCAAATCCTTCACCAAAGCCGTGGCTTCGGACCGGGCAAGGCGACGGATTTCGTTAACAAACTGCTTCTGGAAACCGCTCATATTTCATGTCCTTTCGTTAAGAGCGACTTCAATCTATCTTCCCCCATCCCCCCTTGCAAGCAAAAACTTGCCAAAAACGATATTTTTCCATTTTCGCCCGTGAAAATAGGCATTTTTGCGACCGGAAAAACGGACTTTCCCCTTTTCGCCGCCCTTCGTCGGCCGGCAGCTCCATTTTGAAGCATTCAGGCCTCCTCGCCAAACTTTGCATCTGGGACGCCTTGTCCGTGCCATCCGCCCCCCGATCTGCCGCAACGCCGCCAAAAAACTCGCCCCCCTCCCGTTTTTGGGCTATTCCTCGCTCCCCCGGGCGTGTAAAATCCTCCGCACCGGTTTTGGAGGAACGAAACGATGAAATTTTCGGAAAATGCGGATACGATGGACGTCCGCTACGTGGCGGCCCTGGCCCGGATCGAGCTGGGCGACGACGAAGCCGCCACCTTGCAGGCGCAGCTGAACGACATCCTGGCCTTTGTCGGCGAGCTCAAGGGGCTCGACATCGCCGAGGGCGGCGACCTGGCCGGCGAAATCCTGTCCCGCGACATCGACGGCGGCGCCGGCCCGATGGCTTGGCGCGACGACACGCCCGTCGACGGCCTCGACCCCGATGCCGCGCGCGCCCTCGCCCCCAGCCTCCGCCACGACCAGTTCGTCGTGCCCAAGATCATCGAATAGCCCGGAGCCGACGCCATGTCCAACGATTCCCCTGCCCTGTCCGTCCCCCTCCACGAGCTCGACCTCTCCGCCGCCGCCGAGGCCCTGCGCACCGGCGCCGTCACGAGCGTCCAGCTGGCCGAAGCCCTTCTGCGCCGCGCCGACGTCCTCGAGCCGCGCCTCAACGCCCTGACCTGGCGCAATCCCGACGACGCCCTCGCCCAGGCCGCCGCCGCCGATGCCGCCCGCGCCGCCGGCGACCCGCGTCCTCTCCTCGGCGTGCCGATGGCCATCAAGGACCTGCTGAACGTCAAGGGCCAGCCCTGCACCGCCGGTTCCAACGTCCTCCGGGGCTACGTCGCGCCCTACGACGCCACGGTCATCGCGCGCCTTCGCGAAGCCGGCATCGTCTTCCTCTCCCGTGCCAACACCGACGAATTCGCCATGGGCGGCAGCACCGAGACCTCCGCCTACGGCACGACCCACAACCCGTGGGACATCGACCGCGTCCCCGGCGGCTCGTCCGGCGGGTCCGCCGCGGCCGTCGCCGCCGGGCTGGCGCCCGCGGCGCTGGCCTCGGACACCGGCGGCTCCATCCGCCAGCCGGCCGCCTTCTGCGGCGTCACCGGCTTCAAGCCCACCTACGGCCGCGTCCCCCGCTATGGTTGCGTCGCGTTCGCCTCTTCGCTCGACCAGGTCGGCCCCATCGCCCGCACCGTCGAAGACGCCGCCTGGATCTACGAGCTCATCGCCGGGCAGGACCCCCGCGACTCCACCACCTCCGCACGCCCCGTCGAGCCCGTCCGCGACCTCGTCGCCAGCGCGCGCGACCTGCGCGGCCTCCGCCTCGGCGTCCCCGCCGAATACTTTGCCGAAGGCCTCTCCGACGACATCCGCGTCCTGACGCAGGCCGCCATCGACCGCTGCCGCGACCTCGGCGCCGAGATTGTCGACGTCGCCCTCCCCCACTCCCGCCTCGGCATCGCCTGCTACTACATCCTGGCCCCCGCCGAAGCCTCCGCCAACCTCGCCCGCTACGACGGCGTCCGCTACGGCGCCCGCCGCGGCGACGACGAGCTCCAGCACATGTACGAAGCCACCCGCAACGCCGGATTCGGCGCCGAGGTCAAGCGCCGCATCATCCTCGGCACCTACGTCCTCTCCTCCGGCTTCCACGACGCCTACTACCGCCGCGCCCAGCGCGTCCGCGCCCTCATCCGCGCCGACTTCAACGCCGCCTTCGCCTCCTGCGACGCCCTCCTCGGCCCCGTCACCCCATCCGCCGCCTTCCGCATCGGCGAACGCAACGCCGACCCGCTCCAGATGTATCTCGGCGACATCTTCACCGTCAACGTCAACCTCGCCGGCCTCTGCGGCCTCTCCGTCCCCTGCGGCTTCACCCCCGCCGGACTGCCCGCCGGCCTCCACGTCGTCGCCCCCGCCTTCCGCGAAGACCTCGCCCTCCGCGTCGGCGCCGCCTACCAGCATTCCACCGACTTCCACCTCCGCCGCCCCGCCCTCTAGGCATGGCACCGCCCCCCCTCGCCGCACGCAAACCGCTTGCGTCGACCGAGGAGAAAAGCTGCCGTGGACGCGGCCGTGCTCCATGTGGACCTCTTCCGCCACAGCGGAAAATCCCGCCGCACGCGCCATCCCTTCCGCGCCGTGTCGGCGGGCGGCGTTTCAGTTTTCGTGTTTGACCTCGCCCGCCCGCGCGCGTATGCTTTTTCGAAAGTTCCATCCTAGGGCCGCCTCGCACGGCCCCCCCATCCACGGAGACGTCCCCATGCAAGAAACCACCATCGACAAGCTGCCCCGCAAGACCCGCGAACTCTTCGAAAAGGCCATGGCCGCCCTCGAGCGCGGCAACGCCGGCTACGCCCTCGACATGCTCCGCCAGGTCATCTCCGTCGAACCCGCCTTCCTCCTCGCGCGCAAGAACCTCCGCATCGCCCAGGCCAAGATCGCGCTCGAAAAGAAGCCCACCGCCACCACCCACCAGCTCTCCTCCATCAAGGGCTGCTTCACCCTCATGGGCGGCCAGGGCAAGCTCAAGAAGGACCCCGCGGCCGCCCTCGCCGCCGCCGAAAAGCTGATGGAGCTCGACCCATTCAACGTCTCCTTCCTCAAGTTCTACGACGCCGCCGCGCGCGCCGCCGACATGCTCCCCGCCGCCGTCCAGACCCTCGAGGTCGTCAAGCCCTACTTCGCCAAGGACGTCCCCTTCCTCCGCCTCCTCGCCCAGGCCTACATTGACAACAACCAGGCCGCCGACGCCCGCGACTGCTACGCCGCCGTCGTCCAGCTCCGCCCCGGCGACCAGGTCGCCATCAAGAACCTCAAGGACGCCGCCGCCCTCTCCACCATCAAGGTCGGCAACTGGGACGACCGCACCACCGACTACCGCGGCAAGCTCGCCGACAAGAAGCTCGCCCAGCAGCTCGAGCAGGAGCACAAGTCCGTCCAGGGCTCCAGCGACACCGAGGCCCTCATCCAGGCCCGCCTCAAGGACGTCGAACGCGAACCCCAGAACATGAATTTCCGCCGCGCACTCGCCGAGCTCTACGTCAACGCCAAGCGCTACGACGACGCCCTCCAGGCCCTCGACGACGCCATCAAGGCCGCCGGCCGCCCCGACCCCCAGATCGAGCGCACCGCCTCCACCATCAAGGTCAAGAAGTTCGACGCCGCCATCGAGGCCGCCGAGGCCGCCGGCAACGCCGCCGAAGCCGCCGCCCAGAAGGCCGCCCGCGACGAGTTCGTCTACAACGACGCCTGCGAAATGGTCCGCCGCTATCCCAACGACCTCCAGTTCCGCTACGACCTCGGCTACCAGTACTACCTCCGCAAAATGTTCAACGAGGCCATCGAGGAGTTCCAGCTCGCCCAGCGCAACCCCCAGCGCCGCACCCGCGCGCTCTACTACCTCGCCCTCTGCTTCACCAGCAAGGGCCAGCCCGACATCGCCTTCGAACAGCTCCAGAAGGCCGCCAGCGAGCTCACCATCATGGACGAAACCAAGAAGGACATCGTCTACGAAATGGGCCTCCTCGCCGACCAGATGGGCCGCACGGACGAAGCCGTCGCCTTCTTCAAGGACATCTACTCCGTCGACATCAAATACAAGGACGTCGACGCCCGCATCCAGGCCGCCTACGCCAAGAAGCGCGCCGCCAGCAACCCCGTCGCCTGACCGGCCGCCCCCTCCATGCGCGCCCCCTTCCCCTGCGCAAAAGCCGCCCGGCTCGTCCTGGCCGCCCTGCTGGCGGCGGCGGCGCCGGCCTGCGCCCCCGAGGAGCCCGGCGGCGACGGCGCCGCCCTGGCCGCCCCCGATGCCGCCGCAGCC
>JAZQOP010000339.1:0-2256 GCA_045627965.1 Kiritimatiellia bacterium
GACTCCCTCCCCCGCCCAGTGGCGCGACCGCAACATCTACCAGCTCTTCACCGACCGCTTCGCCAACGACGGCGTCGACCGCCTCGCCTCCTACAAGCCCCACTGGCGCTACTACCACTCCGGCGACGGCATCAACCGCTCCTTCCCCTTCAACCGCAACTTCCACCACGGCGGCAGCTGGAACGGCCTCAAGCTCCAGATCCCATACCTCAAGGGCATGGGCGTCACCGCCGTCTGGATCTCCGGCGTCCAGCAGAACGACCAGGGCGCCACCGACCGCCGCTGGACCCCCTACCACCAGTACCACGTCGACAACTTCTTCGCATGCGACCCCGCCATGGGCACCTTCGCCGAGCTCAAGGACCTCGTCGACTCCCTCCACCGCGAAGGCATCGCCGTCATCCTCGACGTCGCCCCCAACCACATGTGCGACAAGAACGGATGGGGCACCCAGGAAGAGGACAAGTCCTTCCACTGGGACGACGGCGGCAAGCACTGGTGGGACGAAAACAACAAGCACTGCACCCCCTTCGACAGCCTCGACCGCTTCCACGTCCAGGGCACCATCAACAACTGGGACACCTCCCCCGAAAACCTCATCGGCCAGTTCAAGGGCACCGACGACCTCAAGCAGGAGGACCCCTACACCTCCGAAATCCTCTACAAGGCCTTCAAGAACCTCATCGACGCCACCGACTGCGACGGCTTCCGCGTCGACGCCATCAAGCACGTCCCCTACGACTGGTGCCGCTCCTGGGCCCAGGCCATCCGCGACCACGCCGCTTGGCGCGGCAAGGCCAACTTCCTCATGTTCGGCGAGCTCTTCAGCTACGACACCGGCGCCCTCGCCAGCTGGTGCAGCGACGGCTACGGCTTCAACTCCGCCCTCATGTTCCCCCTCATGCAGGCCATGAACAACGTCTTCGGCAACGGCTACTCCAGCTACGAGCTCGGCGAAAAAATGAACCTCGTCGAACAATACGGCGCCGGCAAGGAAAACGTCATCGCCTTCCTCGACAACCACGACGTCAACCGCTTCGCACAGGCCTACGGCGGCGGCTCCAAGGACTACGCCGTCCACATCATGCGCCCCGCCATGACCTTCCTCTACCTCGCCCCCCCCGTCCCCCTCCTCTACTACGGCACCGAGCACGCCTTCAACCAGGGCGGCCACGGCAACGGCACCGACCGCTCCTGGGACGACTCCAACCCCGACGACGGCGACTGGCAGCGCGAATGCATGTTCTGGTGCGGCGACGACGGCTTCCAGCCCGGCAACGCCTACGGCGACATGTTCTCCGACGCCGCCAAGGACGCCGGCCTCTACTACCACATCGCTTGGCTCAACGCCCTCCGCAACAAGTCCCGCGCCCTCCGCCGCGGCGGCTTCCAGCAGCGCTACGCCTCCGGCGGCCAGGGCCTCTACGCCTTCACCAAGTGGTACGACAACGAGGTCGCCCTCGTCGTCGTCAACACCGCCGACGGCCCCCAGGACGCCTGGATCGACGCCGGCAAGCCCGACACCCTCTACCGCGAAAACGGCGACGGCGACCCCGTCACCTCCGGCTCCGACGCCAAAATCCACGTCTCCGTCGACGGCAAGGGCACCAAGATCTACATCTGCAACTTCGCCGACAACTCCGCCGACATCGCCGGCGACGGCCCCGCCCCCGCCCTCTGGGCCCGCGGCACCTACGGCTATCCCACCGAGTCCGCCACCACCGCCGACACCATCTACATCAACACCGAGGCCGGCTCCAAGGCCGCCATCGACGACGGCGCCAAGGTCTACCTCGTCTACGCCTTCAACAACCCCGGAGGCGAATGGCCCAAGGTCGAAATGGAAAGGAACGCCGACTGGTCCTCCGCCGACGGCTACTGGTTCCACTACTCCCTCGGCTCCCTCTCCACCGGACGCCTCGACTACGTCGTCTGCGTCGAGCAGGTCCTCGACGGCGTCACCAACACCTTCTGGGACAACAACGGCGGCAGCAACTTCGTCCTCGAGGTCTCCGCCGCCCCCGAACCCGCCGACTTCTCCTTCCACTCCGTCGCCCACGCCCCCGTCGAACCGCGCCCCGGCGACGACGTCGCCATCACCGCCGTCCTCGAATCCGCCCCCGGCACCGACCTCTCCGCCCTCGCCGCCACCCTCTCCGTGGACCTCGGCGACGGCTGGTCCGGCCGCCCCATGCCCATCGTCTCCGCCTACACCAACCTCGACTCCGCCGGCACCCCCCTCAGCGTCTGGACCTA
>JAZQOP010000340.1:0-2058 GCA_045627965.1 Kiritimatiellia bacterium
GGGGGGCGCCGAGGCGGCGGCATCGTCGAGCAGGGGGGAGCGGAAGACGATGCCGGCGTCGGAGGCGTCGGCCTCGACGATGTCGCCGACCTCGCCGGAGAGGATGCGTTCGGAGAGAGGGTTCTCGATGTAGCGCTCGACGGCGCGGCGGAGCTGGCGGGCGCCGTAGACCGCGTCGAAGCCCTTGGCGATTAGGAAGTCGTAGGCGGCGGGGAGGACCGACAGACGGATGTCGCGCATCTTGAGGCGCGCGGCCACCTTCGCCAGCTCGATCTCCAGGATCTGGTGGACGTTCTCGCGCTGGAGCTGGCGGAAGACGACGATCTCCTCGATGCGGTTGAGCAGCTCGGGGCGGAAGGCGGCGCGCGCGGCCACCATCATCTGGTCGCGCAGGGCCTCGTAGGAGGCGTCGGGCGAGCCGGAGCCGAAGCCGAGGCCCGCGCCGCGGCGCGACAGGTCCGCGCCCACGTTCGCCGTCATGATGACGATGGTGTTGCGGAAGTCGACCGTGCGGCCGAGGCCGTCGGTCAGGTGGCCTTCCTCCAGCACCTGCAGTAGCATGTGGATGACGTCGGGATGGGCCTTCTCGATCTCGTCGAACAGGACGACGGAATAGGGGCGGCGGCGGACGCGCTCGGTCAGCTGGCCGCCCTCCTCGTAGCCGACGTAGCCCGGCGGCGAGCCGACCAGGCGCGAGGCGTTGAACTTCTCCATGTATTCCGACATGTCGATCTGGATCAGCGCGTCGGGCGTGTTGAACATGAACTCCGCCAGCGACTTCGCCAGGAGCGTCTTGCCCACGCCCGTCGGGCCCAGGAACAGGAACGAGCCGATCGGGCGGCGCGGGTCCTTCAGCTCGGCGCGCGAACGGCGCAGCGCCTGGCAGATCGACACGATCGCGTCGTGCTGTCCGATGACGGTCTTTTCGAGCGACGCCTCCATGTCGAGGAGCTTCGCGGTCTCCTTCTGCTGCATCTTCTCCAGCGGGACGCCCGTCCACTTGGAGATGATGTGGCGGATGTCGGGCTCGTCGATGGCGGTCGTATCCTCGGCGTGCTGCTTGCGCCACTGCTCGAGCTGGGCCTGGACCTCGGCGGCCAGGGCCTTTTCCTCGTCGCGGGCCTGGGCGGCCTCCTCGAACTTCTGGTCGCGGACGAACTCGGAGCGCTTCGCCTTGAGGGCGGCGATGCGCCTCTCGGCCTGCTTGATGGCGTCGGGGCGGGTCATCGAGGAGATGCGGGCGCGGGCGCCGGCCTCGTCGATGACGTCGATGGCCTTGTCGGGCAGGAAGCGGTCCTGGAGGTAGCGCGAGGAGAGGCGGACGGCGGCGTCGAGCGCGGCGGGGAGGTAGCGGACGTGGTGGTGCTCCTCGTAGCGGGGGGCGAGGCCGTGGAGGATCTCGATCGTCTGCTCGATGGTCGGCTCGCCGACGAGGACGCTCTGGAAGCGGCGCTCCAGCGCGGAATCCTTCTCGATGCTCTTGCGGTATTCGTTGAGGGTCGTCGCGCCGATGAGCTGGAGCTCGCCGCGCGCCAGAGCGGGCTTCAGGATGTTCGCCGCGTCCTGGGCGCCCTCGGCGGCGCCGGTGCCGACGAGCATGTGGACCTCGTCGACGAAGAGGATGACGTTCTTGACCTTGCGGATTTCGTCCATGACCGCCTTGATGCGCTCCTCGAACTGGCCGCGATACTTCGCGCCGGCGACCATCAGCGTCAGGTCCAGCGAGACGATGCGCTTGCTCGCCAGCAGGTCGGGGACGTCGCCCGAGGCGATCGCCTGCGCGAGGCCCTCGACGACGGCGGTCTTGCCGACGCCCGCCTCGCCGATCAGGACGGGGTTGTTCTTCGTGCGGCGGCAGAGGATGCGCATCGTGCGCTCGATTTCGTCGGCGCGGCCGATGACGGGGTCGAGCTCGCCGCGGGCGGCCATCGCGGTCAGGTCGCGGCCGAAGGTCGAGAGCGCGGGGGTGCGGCCGTCCTGGGCGCGGGGGCCGTCGCCGCGGGGGGCGTCGGCGGGATCGTCGTCGGGGTCGTCGTCGCGCGGGGGGCGCCGGCGGCT
>JAZQOP010000341.1:0-3038 GCA_045627965.1 Kiritimatiellia bacterium
CGCCCCCCCCCGCCGAAATGCCGCTTCCCGTTCTTTTTTTCTTGCGCGGAAGGCGGATTTGCGGATGATTGCGCGTTCGCGCGCCAAGAAACGCGCTTTTGTCAAGGAGTTGGATATGAAGACGAACCACAAGGAACTGAATGCCTGGATCGACGAGATGGTCGCGCTGTGCAAGCCGGATGCGGTGCAGTGGTGCGACGGATCGCAGGCCGAATACGATGCCCTCTGCCAGAAGCTGGTCGATGCCGGGACGTTCATCCGCCTGAACCCCGCCAAGCGCCCGAATTCCTTCCTCTGCCGCTCGAACCCCGCCGACGTCGCCCGCGTCGAGGACCGCACCTTCGTCTGCGCCCGCACCGAGCGCGAGGCCGGCCCCAACAACCACTGGCGCGACCCCGCCGAGATGCGCGCGACGATGACCGCCCTCTACGACGGCTGCATGAAGGGCCGCACGATGTATGTCATCCCCTTCAGCATGGGCCCGATCGGCTCGCCCATCGCCCACATCGGCGTCGAGCTGACCGACAGCGCCTACGTCGCCGTCCACATGCGCATCATGACCCGCGTCGGACAGCGCGTCCTGGAAGTCCTCGGCGACAACGGCCGCTTCATCCGCTGCCTCCATTCCGTCGGCGCCCCCCTCGCCCCGGGGCAGAAGGACGTCGCCTGGCCCTGCAACCCCGACAACCGCTACATCACCCATTTCCCCGAGGACCTCACCATCTGGTCCTACGGCTCCGGCTACGGCGGCAACGCCCTCCTCGGCAAGAAGTGCTTCGCCCTCCGCATCGCCTCGACCATGGCCCGCCGCGAAGGCTGGCTGGCCGAGCACATGCTGATCCTCGGCCTCACCTCCCCCGAGGGCGTCAAGCGCTACGTCGCCGCCGCCTTCCCCTCCGCCTGCGGCAAGACGAACCTCGCCATGCTGACCCCGACCCTCCCCGGCTGGAAGGCCGAGTGCGTCGGCGACGACATCGCCTGGATGAAGTTCGGCGCCGACGGCATGCTCCACGCCATCAACCCCGAGGCCGGCTTCTTCGGCGTCGCGCCCGGCACCTCCATGAAGTCCAACCCCAACGCCATGAAGGCCGCCTCGAAGAACACCATCTTCACCAACGTCGCCCTCACCGACGACGGCGACGTCTGGTGGGAGGACATGACCGACGAGCCCCCCGCGCACCTGGTTGACTGGAAGGGCAACGACTGGACCCCCGCCTCCGGCACCAAGGCCGCACACCCCAACGCCCGCTACACCGCCCCCGCCGCCCAGTGCCCCGTCATCGACCCCGCCTGGGAAAGCCCCGAGGGCGTCCCGATCTCCGCCATCCTCTTCGGCGGACGCCGCCCCTCGACCGTCCCCCTCTGCTTCGAGGCCTTCAACTGGACCCACGGGACCTTCCTCGGCTCCGTCCAGTCGAGCGAGACGACCGCCGCCGCCGCCGGCAACGTCGGCGTCCTCCGCTACGACCCGATGGCCATGCTCCCGTTCTGCGGCTACCACTACGGCGACTACTTCCAGCACTGGCTCGACATGCCCGCCATGCGCCCCGACGCCAAGATGCCCCGCATCTACTACGTCAACTGGTTCCGCAAGGGCCCCGACGGCCGCTTCCTCTGGCCCGGCTTCGGCGACAACGCCCGCGTCCTGAAGTGGATCTTCGGACGCCTCGACGGCTCCCTCGACGCCGTCGAAACCCCGGTCGGCCTCCTCCCGAAGTCCGCCGACCTCGACGTCTCCGGCCTCCCCATGGGCCCCGCCGACGTCGCCGAGCTCCTCTCCGTCGACCCCGCGAAGTGGCTGGCCGACCTGCCCGCCATGCGCGCCCACTACGCCAAGTATGGCGACGTCATCCCCGCCGCCCTCCGCGCCGAAATGGACGCCCTCGAAGCACGCCTCGCCAAGGCCGCCGCCAATTGAGCCGCCGGAGCCCCCCGATGGCCAAGCGCATCACCGTCCGCTACTACACGTTCGTCACCTCCCGCCGCGGCATCCAGTCCGACCCCGTCGAAACCGACGCCGCGACCGTCCGCGAGCTCCTCCACGAAATCCAGGCCAAGCGGTCCCTCCCGCTGACGACGACGATTTCCAAGGCCTCGGTGAACGACCAGTTCGTCGAGTGGGACGACCCCTTCGCCGACGGCGACTGCGTGACCTTCCTCCCGCCCTTCTCCGGCGGCTGAATCGCACGTCGAGCGCCATGCCATTGGCCCCGGCCAGAACTTGGCCGGGGCCTTTTTTGCGATTGCCGGGCACGAAGTTAGCCAAGGCAAACATCGGAAACATGCTTCCATTCAATGGAAACCTGTTTCGCCACTTTTTCCACACAATGGAAACCTGTTTTGCCACTTTTTCGGCTCTTCGCGACTTATAGTGGCTGAAGAGATGGCCTGGACCTGCGCGTTGTGAACGGCCCGCGACGGGCAGAAAAGCCGCATGGAAGGCGAATGGCGGTCTTTGGGCGAGAATTCGGGGGGCTTGCGCCACTTTCGGAGAGCAAAATAGTGGAAAAATACTGGAGAATTTGGCGATTTTGGGCTCAAATTTTATCACGTTTGTACAAATGTGACAATTTTAAGGCGAAAAATGGCGAAAAATAAGGTGAAAACTGAAAAAAATTGTGTGTCTATGAATGGGGCAAGCCAAAACGGGCAGGGGAGCCCACGAGCCCCTGCACGTCCGCAATCGGGGTCGAAGGCGGCCCGTTCGGAGATCGGGCCCTGCCGAATGCCTCCATTCACAAAATTTCCATCGAAAATCCGTCCTCGGTCTTCGCGAGAGGCGTTTGCCCGAGGCATTGCAAGGAGGTTGCCGTCCTTTCGTCCGATTCCAACGGGCCGCTATATTCCTCGAAGAGCCCAAAATCCGGGATTTCCAGCTCTTCGAGATATTTAGAAAACGGCGGGGCGTCTGGGCGAGCGCGTTTTGGGGACTGTCTTGGGCGGTTCGGGGGGCGGTTTTGCCTGTGAGATTATGGCGAAACGCCAGGCCATTCGCCGATTTTGCGGTTCGGGGCGGGCGGACGGCTGGTGACGGGGTC
>JAZQOP010000342.1:0-13800 GCA_045627965.1 Kiritimatiellia bacterium
CTCCCCCTCGCCGGAGCCCCCTCGTGCACCCTACCCGGTTCAGTCCCCGCCAATCCCCGCCTCCTTTGTCGTCAACCTTCCCGAAGCGGACATCCAGGCCGGCGCCCGCGTAGAAATCGTCGGCAACGCCATCCACTTCCAGCCGGGACGCCTCCACCCGGATGCCTCCGCCTGGCTTGCCGTCTTCTATCGCGGCGCCCTCAGCCCCGACGATTGGCTCATCCTACCCACCCCCATTCCACCCTCTGGCATTTTTCCCATCCCGGAAGAATCCATCGACACGACCGACGCCTGGGGGCTCATCCTCGTCCCCGAGGCCACCTTCTCCCTTTACGGACTTTCCTCGCCAGCCCCCTCCGAACGCTTCCGCGCCCTTCTGGGCCTGCTCCACGCCACAACCATCGCCCCGACAATCCGCCAACGGCAACCATGGCCCGATGCCCTCCGTCTTGAAGGGCATCGGCCCGGCGGGATTTCAAATCCCCCGCGCAATCGCGGAGAATCTTTCTCCGCGATTGCATTTGAAGCCTTGCGTTCCCGCCCTAGAACCCGAAGTGCCTGGGCGCGTGCTGGGTCACCTTCTTCAGCGAGCTTTCCGTCTCGAGCTCCGACAGGCGCTGGGCGTTGGTGATGCCGCCATCGAGATAGAACGACTTCTGTCGGACGGTCCGGAAATCGCCTGGCGTCAGGTTCGGGATCACCGCCAGCCGGCGCTCCTCCTCGTCCACCAGTTGCGTCTTGAACATCCGCTCGAAGAACAGCTTCTTCCCGGCCTTGTCCAGGTAGTCGAACTGCAGCTTGAACGTGAAGCGCCGCAGGATCGCCTGGTCAAGGTTCTCCATGAAGTTGGTGGCGGCCACCATCACGCCCTTGAAGTTCTCCATCTGGTGCAGCAGCTCGTTCACCTGGGTCACCTCCCATCTGCGCCGTGCGCCGGTGCGATCCTGCACAAGCCCGTCGATTTCATCGAAAAACAGGATCGCATTCTCCGCTTCCGCCTGCCGGAAAGCATCGCTGATGAGCCTTTCCGTTTCGCCGACATACATCGACAGGATATCGCTGCCCATCTTCACATGCACCTCCGATCGGAGCTTGCCGCCAAGATACTTCACGAATTCGGTCTTGCCCGTTCCCGGAGGCCCCCACAGCAGAAGGTTCATCCGCGGCCGGTCGGGATCGCACCCGTCATCCTTCGTCGCACGGAACTTTCGCACGGCCTCGACAATGCGCGGGAGAGCGATGTCGCCTGTGATGTTGAGCCCGTCCAGCGAATAATCGGTCACCGGCGTCAGACATTCGCGGTTGCCTGTCGGCGCCCCGACCAGCTTGCAATGCTGCTGCATGAGCCCATCGATCAGCTCCTCGATGTCCTCGCCCGCCTTCTGCATACGCTTGACGTTCTCGAGCACCATCGCAATGCCGCCGGCGCTGGTCCGGTAGCGGTCCGTCAACCGGCAAATGAGGTCCTCTCCGATCTGGTCGCCAAGGCCAAGCTTTTCCACGCTGTTCCGCCAAATCTGCCGCCGCTGCTTCGTGTTCAGCTCATTGAACTGGATCGAATAGTCGAAGCGGCGCAGCACGGATTTGTCCATGACGTTCGGACGCGCATTGCAAATCCAGATCGTCGGCAGCTTCGTTTCGTCCAGGATCGAGTTGATTACACCCTTCTCCGACGACTCGCCGCCGAAGCCCAGGCTAGAAGACGCCAACGTCGCCAGCAGCTTGTCCGCCTCGTCGACCATCATCAGACTCCGGCCTGCCGACATGCGGTTGCCGCAAAGCCGGATTCCGATCATGCGGCTTTTGACCAATTCATGATGGTGGTGCTGATCGCCCTGCAGGATCTCATATAGGTCGAGCCCGAGCTCCTTGGCCAGTGTCTTCGCAAAGCTCGTCTTCCCCGTCCCGGGTGCCCCGTAGAACAGGATGTTCACGCCGCGACGGCCATTCGCCGACTGGATCAGCCTCTTCAGCCTCGCCCCGTGCTCGTCCGCCAACTTCCCGTAGTAGTTCCACGGCAACGTCTCTTCGAGCATGGCCCTCCTGTAGAGCTCTCCCGACAGCACATCGGCGTCGCCCGTCCGCAAATAGCGGAAATAGGGATTGGAACCGCTGTCCATAAAGTCCGACTGGAATTTTCCGCAAGCCGACAAGACCCCATATTTCGACAACGTGCCCGATTCACCCAGCGCCGCCTCCACCTCGCTGCAAGGATGGTCCGTCGCCATCGCGGCAAAGACCAGCGGATTGATGCGCCGGGGCGAAACGGGGTAATCGTCGAACGCCGTCAGTTCCCGAACCGTGGCAAAGATCAGCAGGTCCCGTTCCAGGTCCGAAAGCCTCATCAGGTCGGCAAGGTGGTCGATCCGCCGCTCCATCACATCCGTCCCTGTGCACCGCTGCTTGCTGACTCGCCGCTGCAGCACATGCGACCACGCGGCCACCATCTTACGGCACTTCTCCCGCAGCTTCTTGCGGTTCCAAATATTCTGGATGAGCTCCTCAATGCTGCTCTGCAACATTTTCTTGACCGGTCGCCCTGTCGGCCTCTCCTCCAGCTCGTCCTGCTCGCAATAGTAGCGGATGTGGGCCCAACGCGCATGCTCGTCAACCCCGCAATACTTCTCCGCATACCGAATCGCCTCGGCCTCGCTCGTCCCGAACTGCTCGCCGAACAAGACGAAGAAATCCGAGTCCTGGACGTCGTCGTCCCAGTTCCTCGCGCAGTTGTTGAATAACCGGATCGCCTGTTTGAAAAGCCATCCGCTGTCAATGTCGTTCGTGTATCGTGCCATGTATCTGTCTCCTTCCGCTTGCCTTTACCTACACCTCTGGGTGATAAGGAACTTACCACCTCATGCGTCAAATGGAAACCGCCTCGATGAAATTTTTCCTTTTTTTGCACGCCCCCTCTCGGCGGCCCTCCGACCCCATGCGCCCCCGCCCCGAAACATAGGCCACGCCGCAACACAAAAAGGGCTGGAATCACGCGATTCCAGCCCCGTTCGGGCGCTTGCCCTCGACGATGCGGTCAGGAACTCCTCAGTCCCGCAACGGCGACAACCCAAGTGCCTCGGATGGCATCCCCGGTCAAATCAACCCGTTGGCCTTGTGGACAACCGGGCCGCCGATCAACCCGTTGGATGGCTCGCCAAACAAATCGTCCACATTGTATGCACCGTCGTCCTCGTCATCATAGTCCGCGTCCGCTTCGTAGTCCGCGTCGTCGTAGTCCTCCCCATCCATATAATCCTTATTATAGGCATCGGGATAGCCATAGCGAGGATCAGCCACTTCGGACCTGGCGGGCACGGCCGGACTTCCCGCTGACGGGGCTTTGCTGCCCATCACCTTCGCGGCCAACTCGGGCGAGTCCATCATCGCCGCCACATTGGATGCAAAAACCAATCCCGGCACGCCACACGTTGGCGACCAGATCACAAGGGCCAGATGAACCTCCTCCCCGCAGGAAACCGGGACCATCTGCAAACAGACCTGGCCATCCCACATGGGCATGTCGGTCGCCTGAAGCACGGGCGTCCCCCCCGAAGACAACCACTGGACAAACCCCTGGAGATTCTGGACCGATTCATACATTCTCCACGTCATCCTGGGCGAGAACGCACGCGCAACCGAATCCAAAAGCTCCATCGGGAAATCGCCAGATTCGTCCATCAGCAGCACATCGACCGCGTAGCCATTGGAAAACAGGGCCATGGCCCCGACTGGACCTCCGTAGTTGTATGTCCCCAGCGCGCAATTTGTCCAGGCCGCATTGCCGACGATCGCCGTCACGCCAGCTGGGGACAACGGAAAACAATACGCCTTCCCGTCCTCTCCGGCCGTCGTTTCTACGTCCACCTTACACATCTCCGGAGTATAGCCCAACATGATGCCCGCGTAGGCCTGATGGGCCACAAAAAGGGCAACAAACGAGAACAACAAACTCTTTTTCATTCTACGAACCTCCTTGCGATTTACCAAAACAGACTCTTCACACTGTCGATCGCCCCGGAAATCCCGTCGGAAACGGAATCGACGGCTGCACCGATTCCGGCTGCACCAATCCCGCCAGTCCGCTCCGAAGACGAACCTGGAGCAGGGACATTGGGCCGATCGCCATTGTAGTGCGTCCCGGACGAGCTAGGGGCCGGAACATTGGGCCGGTCGCCATTGTGATGCGGCCCACTTAGGGCCGCTTTCCCTAGCGGGGCTGTGGCCTGGGCACTCGCGCTCTCCCCCAAATAGGCTTTGGAATCTGGCCTGAAAAAACGACAGGTATATTGACCTGCGTATATCGCGTTCCCTGTCGAAACACGGCACTCCACCTTGGCCACCCGGCCTAAGGCTGCAGCAGGGACTGCCCTGAGAGACAGGCCATAAAACCACTCTTGTGAACCGGCGAACAGGCGATTGAAATCATCGGAATACCCGCGGGGATCGCGCCCCTTCCGCATTGTTTGATCCAAAGCGAGCAAGGAGAGATGGGTCCGCTGGACCTTTAAATGTGGCGCAATGGTAAAACCGCCCTCCGTGTATTGGGAGAGGATAGGCGTCTCCGAAATCATGAATTTGACGCTAGATATCAATAATCCGGATGCATCCAACAACTGTACATCGCAGAGCAACGCATCTGCATCCCCCGCGGCCAACAAGCCTTTTCGGCCATTGAATCCTCCCAGTTTTTCTTTCAGCATGCCATCCAATGCAAATCCAGCCACCTGGACCTGTGAGCCATCATCACTTTGGGCTGTTTGAATCACCAAAGGCCAATCGGCCCCAGACAACGCGCCCCCACGCCCCGGCTCAAAGGGATTGAGCGTCATCTGTGTCTTTTTCGTCGCAATCTTCTCGAGTTTCGGGATGACTTGATCCACCCAGCTCTTGTAAGCAGTATTGTCCACGGAAACACGGATCACCACGAAAGCCAATCCATCGTCTCCGACCCCGACCGCAGGACTCCCCTGCGCATCCTTCGCCAATTCCGCCGTTACAAATTTCGTCCGCAAATCCGACAAATCTTCATCCAGGATGGCCGCCGCATCCGAGGCCTGCTCGCGTCGCGTCAGCGCCTGCGCGAACAACGAATCCCCGGACACCTCCGTTGTCGACACGCGGCCATACTCGACCTCGCCCGGTTGCACCGTCGGCTTAGGGCCAAAGGCTCTTTCCTCATATTCCTTTCGGGCCCGCTTCCTATCGCGTTCAGCCTGCAGTTTATCCTGGGCTTTCTTCTCTATTTTCCCAAGCAACATCGCTTTGAGTTCAGTTGCATCCACAACGGGGGGCTGTCCTTGGCACAGATCATCAACGGGAGGAACCTTTCCTGCGACTCCGTCGTTCCAAGCTTCGTTGTCATTGGAATACAGGAGCACGCAACGGACTTCAGCCGTCGACTGGAGGACGTTCTTGGGGATCGGGAAAGCGACGGAACGGAAAAATTCGTTTTTCGAAACGTAATGATATGATTTTCTCGCCGCATCACCCCACAACCACTGTTTTACACCGAGGCCGCCGGGAACTATCGCCGGAGGGATTCCTTGCGAGCCATTCCCCGCTAAGGTTCTTGCATCTAAACGCAATCCCCGATCGGGATGCCAAAGGACGTTCCCCTCCTTATCCAAGCAGATCGGGAAACAGATCGTGCAATATGTCTCGTCCACTTTGGCCGCCTCAAACATCTTCCACAATGAGTTCGCTGTCTTCTCGTTAAAGGAAAAAAGCCACTCCTTAAATTCTTGGGGATCTGGGTCGTCGTGGTTCACTTCCCATACGACCAAATCTTTTCCCCCATAATGACGAATTTGCTCATTATGCCCAGACTTCCGACCTGCTTTCTCGAGCAACGGCATAAGCCGGTTGATTTTGGCCTGATAGTCGTCCACATCAAACCAGGCATGGAGGACAATCTCCACGTTCCCCTTGTCCACGGACACACAAGGACGCCCATTTTTATACTTGGCGACTTCCACCCGCCAAGTGCTATCCCCCGACAAACTTTCCAGCGCACTGGTCAGCGCAGCTCGAAATTCCCGTTTCTGGTTCGCCTTCTCTTCCTGCTGGCTCAAGGCCGCATCGAAATAGCCTCCTTGCGCCCAGCACAACGAAGCCGCCAAGACAACCATCGCAGACATTCCAATCAACCGTTTCATCGCTTTCCTCCTAGGTATTAGTCATATACACGCTGCCAATCGTGCCAGCCATCCCCCCTGGAGCATCGGTCCTGCGGATTGATGATCGTTATTCCGATGTCCTCTCTCATCTTCCCGCATTTTGTGCATCGCTCCCATTTCTTTTTTGGCTGAGGCGCGACATAACCGCTGTCATAGCCATTCAAGTTCCCAATCCCGCCTGTAGGGACGGGATACTCTTCCGGGGCTTTCTCGGCCGCCCCGCAGCCGCATGCCCTCGAAATTGCAATAATCGCCACAACCAGCACGCCCACGGCGATCAAGCAGCCTTTCCCAGGACCATCCGCCTGTTTGCTCTCATTTTCCTGCGTCATCTTCCCGCTCCTTCTGTTTTTACTCTATTCCGCCAATCAAGGCATCTAATTTCTCATGCGGTGTTCCGTCGGAGCACGCGATGCGCCCCACGGCAACCATGATCACGACCGCGCCCACCAGCCACACGACCTTGAGGATTGTCACCAGCGCCGAAGTACCTTTGCTTTGTTCGTTTTGGTCCATTTTCTAATCCTTCTGTTTTAGCTCTCTTCCATGAACGAACGCACCTGCGCCCTTATTCGTTCGCACCATGCGTTCAAAACCTGTCAAATGAACCCTGGATATTTTGGAGGCGGAGGGTCATAGATTAATCCATTACTCTTGGTTGGAGGCTCTTGGCGCTCAGCGTCGTCACGGATTAGGAAAAATGGATCCATGAGCTGGACACTCCTGCCTATAAGATTGAACATCTCGGCCGCGCACATGGCCTCCGCGGCGGCGGCCCGACGGGCCTCCTCGCGTTCACGGCGGGCCTCGCATGAATTCGCAATGAGGACCACCCCCACGGCGCAGATGACAAAAAGAACAATGAACGTGCGCCATCCGGCAGCCTTCTGCTGTTTCGTTTCCATTTGCCTATTCCTTATTTACTCCATCGACCTGACCCAGGCGTCAAATTTCTCAAACTGTTCCGTCTGCCTGTCGCCGGAACACGCAACACGATCCACAACGACCAGCACCGCGATCAGGCAAATCACCCAAACCACCCGGATCACCATATCGAGTGCAATGTCCGTCTTGTTTTGTTCATTTTTCTTCATTCTTCTAACCTCCGCACGTATTCAACCATTCCGTCCATTTCAAGACAAGTTTTTTCAAATGACATGGTGGCAAGCATGCGTCTGGATGCGCAAGTTGCCCTTTTTCCGTATTTCTCGTTTTTCAATCGGTTCACTTGTCTGCAAAAAAGAACATGGTGTCACAGCCTCCATAATCGGGTTCAAAAAATTATGCTTGCGGCGTCATGAGGTACCGGACGGAGACCCGGAAAAAGAGCGCGATGGTCACCAGCATGTCGGCGGTGGGGAACCGTTCGCCGCATTCCCAACGCCCCCAGGCGCTGGGCGAAACATCCAGGAACCGCGCGGCACCGTAGATCTTGAACCCGGCCCGTTCACGCAGGCGCTTCAGATTGGCGCCAAACGTCCGCTGCAGCTCGGCATAGGCCGCAAGCCGCTGCTCGTCACTCGGGCGGCAGAATACAGGAGGCATCTTCTTCCAAGGGGCTTTCATTGCGGCGCAGTCCTCCCCTCTGGTAAAACGGCCAGAACCGTCCCCGGCTTCCTCCGCAAAGTGGTGCCACAGTCCGGGATGGCAACGCCGGGGCGGCACCCGGTCAATGGATTTTTTCTCTCGTTCATACCTATATACCTGTCCGCCACCATGGCCAATCTGACATCCGATCGAAAAAATCCAAAATTTTTCGCCGCCCCCCCCATTCGCCATCGCCATCCCGTTCAGCACACCCCTTGCTATCTTCCACTTCCGCCGACCAAGTCGTCAAACCCTTCGTGGCCACCCCATGCTACCGTCTCTTCTGGCACTCATACCCTATGTACCTGCCGAGTCGCATCCCAATCTGATAACCCCCGCCATTCCCCCGCCAACGACCATTCGCCCATCCCTCCGCAATTTCGGCACGCAAAACATGCCACAACACAAAAAGGGCTGGGATCCAAAAGGATTCCAGCCCCGATCAGGCACTTGCCCCTGACCCGTCAGTCAGAGCCGGCGCATGCCAGCCTCGGCAACAACCCAGGTGTCCCGTCAAGCAATAGAGGAAGCTTTCACAATATAGTACTTCATCTGCCCTCCGCATTTCTCCCAGTTTATACTGTAAGATCCACAGATTTGATAACTTTCTTTCTTTTGCCCTGTCGGTTGTCTAACAAGACCGTTAATAGGCGTCGCTCCTCTAAAATAGGAATATATTCCATCCTGGGTCGGCCCTTCATAAAACAAGCGGTCGTCAACTAATGTTAAACAGTATGTAGAATCAAACCCATGATTTCTAAGTTGCTCCACAAACTTTATATCTTTCACGAAAGAAAACATCTGCTCTGGATACTGTCCTTGACGAGGGTACTTTAGCTCAATGGCATGCTTTTCGTTGTCGTTATAAATCACGATATCAATCTCGTGCTTAATAGTTCCACCGATCTCAAAGAAAGACGTGTTTCTTTCAAACTGCACCTTATAATCGCTTAATTTCGCACGCAAGAAAATCCCAAGCTCATGTTGCAAGCTGAATTCATTATATATGTCTTCTTTTAAAGTTCCATCTGCGATAAGGGCCACAAATTCCCTTAGCAATTTTTCCAGATTCATACCTTGCCAACCTTTCTTTTGCTATTTCATTCTATTTCGCCGCCTACGGCGTCAAATCACTCGCGGTCGTCTCTTCCAACGCTCATACCCCATGTATCTGCCGACCAGCATCCCAATCTGACAAAACATAGTCCATTTTTCTCCAGGGAATGGTGTTCCCCGGCGAACCGGGAAACACCTGCCAGCAATCTTCCTGAATTTCGAAAAAGCTCAAGAAGTACCTGTTTTCGTCCGTTGTTGAGAGGCATTATCCGCCTTACAATACTTCTATCTGGTACTGCCTGTCCCTCGGGAGGTCGCCGAATCCTGCTAGGTATGCGAGAGCAAGTCCCGATCCGACAGGAACATTGGCCTGCGCTCCAGGCGCAGGCGCTAGGCTCACAAGATATCGCGGGCATGCATACTGTGCCGGGTGCCTAAAGATTTCTGCATACCTCGTCTCGTGCCCGAACAGGCCAACAATTGCGCTCCGTTGGGCGGACAATGTCGCCAATTCGCCAGGAACAATATCACGCCATGTCGCATAAACACCGGCCGTCGCTATAGGCAAGTCATACTGCCGAATCAAATCGTACGGATGCAGCAGACCGTAGGCTGACGAAAGGATGAGGACGTCATCCTGGCGGTCTTGAAGAACTTGTTCAACGCCAGGCTGGATATAGAGTTGCCCCCGATAACGGGCCCGAGCCTCCTTGACCTCTGTCCCTTGAAAAGCATCTGGATGGAGTGCCGCAATTTCTTGACGCGCGCGATCAGATTGAGGAGTCAAAGCCGGCGAAGCTGCCCCGCGTGTTCCTCCTGCAACGTTCCCGGCACAACACGGGATGACAAATAATGGATTCACGCCCAGTTTATTCCGCAAATCCGCCAAGCACATTGTTTCCACCTTTCTGTAATGCATTTATACGTGTTTTTCGATGACGAATCCAGTATCCGTCAAAGCTATTCTATGCCCCCGACCAAGGTGTCAAATTTCTCCTGCGCGTCCCGTCGGAGCATGCGATGCGTCCGATGGCGACAGAGCCAAGCTTGTCTTGTTCGTTTGTATCCATTCGCGCAACCTTCTTTTCTATTCAACCATTCCGGACGGCTTAAGACAAGATTTTTCAAATGACATGGTGGCAAAGAACCTGTGGGATTTGCATAGATGCTGTTCTCCCGTATTTTCTAGTTTTCAATCGTTTCACTTGTCGACCCAAAAAGACATGGTGGCACAGTTCCCAAAATTGGTGCGCAAAAAAATCATGCCCGAGGTGTCAAAAGATAACGGACGGAAACCCGGAAAAAGAGCGCAATGGCCACCAACATGTCGGCGGTGGGGAACCGCTCGCCGCATTCCCAGCGTCCCCAGGCGCTGGACGAGACCTCCAGCACCCGCGCAACGCCATAGATCTTGAACCCGGCCCGTTCACGCAGGCGCTTCAGATTGGCGCCGAACGTCCGCTGGAGCTCAGCATAGGCCGCAAGCCGTTGCTCGTCACTTGGGCGGCAAAACGCAGAAGGCGTCTTCTTCCTGTGGGTTTTCATCGTGGCGCGGTCCTTCCCTTTGGCGAAACGGCCAGGCCCGTACCCGACAAAAAAGGTGCCAGCCCCGGCATCCTCAGCGAAGGGCTACCACACCCTGGGAAGACAACGCCAGGGCGGCACCGGTCAACGGTGCGCCCTTGGCCCGCTTCCCTCCTCTGTAGAAATGTGGTAGTTCTCGCTGAGGGGTTCCGAAAAGCGATATAAGCAATGTCGCGTCCCCGTTCAACAGGGACGGGGGCAACTATACGCCACCGGCTTGGCGCCCCGCAAGCCGATTCTCCGGGGTGTTGCGGACAGGCACGCCTGTCCCGTGACTTCGCGCTGGGCGCTTCATCTTTTCTCTTGCTCATACCTATCTATCTGCCGGCGAGCAGGCCAATCTGACAAGTTGACAAAGAATTGCCGTTTTTTCTCCGTGCGCCAATTCGCCCCGCGGCCCTCTTTTGGCACGGTTCCTGCTATTTTTCCGTTCGTTATGTGCACATTCCGCTCCATTTCCGCCTGGCTTGCCGCCGCGGCCGTCGTTTGCGGCGCCGTTTCCGCCAGAGCCGCCGACAATCCGCGCGCCGCCTTCAAGGCTGCCAACCGCCACTTTGCCGATGCCGACTATGTCGCCGCGTCCGAGGCCTATCTACAAGCCGCCGAGCTGGCCGCCGATCCGGCCAACGCCGACGACCATCTCGATCCGGCCGTTCCCGCCTACAACGCGGGCCTTGCCGCGTTTGCCGCGGGCGACGCGTCCGCCGTCACCAACCTGTTTGCCACGCCGGCGCCGACCGGGGCCGACGACGACCTCCAGCGGCAATCGCAAATCGCCTACAACCAGGGCTGCCTGCTCTACCAGCAGGCGCAAGCCGCCATGCAGCAGCCCGCATCGGGCATGATGCCGGCCGCCCAGCCCGCCAACGCCCCCGCGCCAACCGACATGGCGGGCGCCGCCGTCGAGGCCTTCAAGAAATCCGTCCTCCTCGATCCCGGCAACCTCGCCGCCAAGCAAAACTACGAGCTCGCCCTCGCCCTGCGCCAGCAGGCGATGGAGCAGCAGCAACAGCAACAGCAGCAGAACGACCAGGGCCAAAACGACCAGGACCCAAACCAGGACCCGCAGGGCCAAAACCAGGACAAGGACCAGCAGGAGCAGGGGCAGGACGAGAACCAGCAGGAGCAGCAGGAGCAGCAACAGCAGGACGGCCAGGATCAGCAACTGGATCCGCAGAACGGGCAGGAGGACCAGGAGCAGGCCGACGCCCAGGAGACCGAAGACTCGAATAACGGCGAGGAAATGACGCCCGAGGAGGCGCAAATGCTGATGGATGCGCTCTCCGACCAGGAGCAATCGCAGCGCGACCGGCTCCACTTGATGCTCGGCCGCCCCGTTCCCGTCGAAAAAGATTGGTAGCCGCCCCTTCGACCTCTATACTTCCGCCGCTATGAAGCCCATTTCCAAGATTTTCCGCCGTTTGCTCCTCCCCGTCGCCGCCGCGCTGCTGCCGCTGGCCGCACAGGCGCAGGATATTACGCACGGCGTTGCCCCCAACATCGTCTCGGTTGGCGAATCCGCCACCTACACGGTCACGTTCCACAACGCCAACGCCGCCGACTTTTCGCTCCCCCCCATCGACGGGCTCCAGTTCTCGGGGCCGTCGCATTCGTCGCAGCAGAGCATCGTCAACGGCCATATTTCCTCGACGGCGTCGCGCACCTACCGCATCTTCCCGATGCGCCCTGGCCGCTACGAGATCGCCCCGCGCCCCTTCACGTTCAACGGCAAGGCCGTCACGCTCGCACCCGCCGTCCTCGAAGTCCGCCCCGCGGCGTCCGCCGATCCAGACGATCCCGATGCGCCCGCGCCGCTTCGCCTCCGCGCCACCCTCGATCCGCCCGCCCCCTACGTCCACCAGACCGCCCTGCTCACCCTCGAAATCCTGACGCTCCCAAATGTCAACATCGACGAACGGATGTCGCTCCACGACTCCACCCTGCCCGCCTCCGGGTGCATCCATTCCGACTTCATGGCGCTCGACCCCGACCGCATCGACGTCGACGGCACGCTCTACGACCGGCGCCGCTTCCAGGCCGCCCTGCGCTTCACCTCCTCCGGCACGTTCCCCATGCGGCCAGGCCTGCGCGTCAATGTCCTGACCCGCGAACAGCAGCCGTCCCGCCGCCGCGACCCCTTCGAGGACATGTTCGGCGGCGGATTCTTCGGCAACTCGGCCGTCCGTGCAACGCCCGTCGATGTCGTCGTCCCGGAAGCGATCGACGCAAAGGTCCGGGCCGTCCCGCAAAAAGGCCGGCCGGCCGGCTATGCCGGCGCCGTCGGACGGTTCACCTTCGACGCCTCCGCCGCGCCTGTCGATGTCCATGTCGGCGAGCCCGTCACCGTCAGCGTCACCCTTTCCGGCGACGGCAACATTGCCGACGCCCGGCCGGCCTTTTTCGAGGACACGGTCGCCTACAAGGCCTACGAGGCCAAGCTTTCCGGCGACGCTCCCGCTCCCGAATCGCCCGGCGGCATCAAGCGCTACGACCAGGTCGTCATCCCGCGCAGCGACGCCTTGATGGAGCTACCCGCCCTTTCCTTCAGCTACTTCGATCCCGTCGCCGAGACCTTCCGCACCGCCACCGCCGGTCCCTTCCCCCTGCGCGTCTCGCCTGCGAGCGCCGAAACCGCCACATCCGCCCTGCTCCTTGCGCCCGGCGCGACGGCGGCCCCCGGGGCCCCCGGCACTGCGGCAAGTGCCGCGACCCTCGTCCTCGCCGACGACATCCACTACCTCCAGCCCGTCCCCGCCCTCCCCGCCCCGGCCCTGCGCCTCGACGCCGCCCTGACGGCCACCCCGCTCCGCTCCGCCGGCATCCTCCTTGCCCCCGCAGCCCTGCTTTTGGCGCTCCACCTCCTGCGCCGGCGCCACGACCGGCTGGCCGGCGACACCGCCGCCCTGCGCCGCCACAAGGCACCGCGCTCCGCCCGCCGCCACATCCAGGCCGCCGAGCGGGCCCTTAAGACCGGCTCCGCCCCGGCCGAGGTCGCCGCCCATCTTTCCGCCGCGGCATCCTCCTACTTTGCCCATCGCCTGAACCTTCCCCCCGGCGCCGCCGACCCCGCCTTCATCCTGCACACCCTCGAAAAGGCCCCCGAGGCTGCCGAAGACCTCCACGCCTGGCGCGAAACCTTCGCCCTCGTCGACAACATCCGCTACGCCTCGATGACCCCGTCCCGCGAAGCCCTCGAAACCGCCATCTCCACCCTCGCCGCCCTCCTCCGCCGCGCCGAAAGGATCGCCCTATGACCGCCCGCCTCCGCCACACCCTCCTCTCCCTGGCGCTCCTGCTTGCGACGGCCTCGGCCACCTTTGCCGACGCCGTCACCGCCCCCCCCGCCGACGCCGGGCCCGACCCGGCCGCCGCCGCCCGCGCCGCCCACGACCCCCACGAC